>NZ_JBEXME010000018.1:0-153658 GCF_040610355.1 Nocardia sp. NPDC004168
TCGAAGCCTCGACAGCCGCCATCGGGATATCCAGCACACCGTCCTCACGGTGCACCACCAGATCCGCCAACCGGCGAATCTCCACCCGATCCACCGCCGGCACCCCCATCAGCTCGGAGATCACATCCATCGGCAACTTGCCCGCGACCTCATCGATCCAGTCGAAGACGGCACCGCCCACCGCGGGCTCCAGATACGACAGCGTCAACTCCCGGATCCGCTCCTCCATCTGCGCGACACGTTTCGGCGTGAACCCCTTGAACACCAACCGCCGCATCCGCAGATGCCGCGGATCATCCATCGCCAGGAACGACATGGTCCGATGCGCGTGCCGACCCCACGCCGCCGGATCCAGCGACACCCCGTTCGCACTCGACAACCGCACACTGTCACGAAACGCCCCCACCACATCCGGATGCCGCGACAACGCCCAAAATCCCAGATCCGGGTTGTGATACAGCGGCGCCTCCACCCGCAACCGCCGATACACCGGATACGGATCCTCGTGAAACCCGTAGTCATACGGGTCGAACACCAGCGGCCCCACCACAGCCGTCATCGCCCACACTCCCAAACCGATAACACGTTCCGCAACGCGGCACCGCATGGCGGCCTAAACGAAGACAGATAGCTGGACATGTGTCTGGACACTACCACCGCGTACTCGATCTCGACAATCATCCGATCAGAGCTCACTTCTCCGCTTGGGAGCGAAACACCGGCGGGAGTCGATACAGGTCGGATCAACCTGACGCCCGGATCTCGGCGAGAATGGCAGAGTTAGAACCTGTTATTGCCACCGATCACGTTCCAAGACTATATTCCGAACACGTGTCCAGACAGTATCGGAGTAATCCATGAGCAGCCTTCTGCCCGCCGACGGGTCCCGCCTGCTGATCGGCGGTAAGCTGGTCGAGGGCGCCGACGGTGTCTTCGCGACGGTGAACCCCGCGACCGAGGAGGTCCTCGGCCTCGCCGCCGACGCGAACGCGGCCGACCTCGACGCGGCCGTCGACGCCGCGCGCACCGCGTTCGACGAGACGGACTGGTCGCGCGATCACGCCTTCCGGGCGCGCTGTCTCGCGCAGTTGCGCACCGCGCTGGAATCCCATGTCGAAGAACTGCGCGAGATCACGATCGCCGAGGTCGGCGCACCGCGGATGCTCACGAGCGGCCCGCAACTGGAAGGCCCGGTCGCCGACCTCGGTTACGCGGCCGGGCTCCCCGAGACCTACGCCTGGGAAACCGATCTGGGTGTGGCCGCGCCCATGGGCATCAAGACGCGCCGAGTACTGCGCCGCGAACCGATCGGTGTGGTCGGGGCGATCACGCCCTGGAACTTCCCGCACCAGATCAACTTCGCCAAACTCGGCCCGGCGCTCGCCGCGGGGAACACCGTCGTGCTCAAACCCGCTCCGGACACCCCGTGGTGCGCGGCGGCGGTCGGCGCCATCATCGCCGAGGAGACCGACATCCCGGCCGGTGTGGTGAACATCGTGACCTCCGCGGACCACACGCTCGGCGCCCGGCTCACCGCGGATCCGCGCGTCGACATGATCAGCTTCACCGGGTCGACGGCCACCGGCCGCGCCGTGATGACCGGCGCCGCGACGACATTGAAGAAGGCGTTCCTCGAACTGGGCGGCAAGTCGGCGTTCATCGTGCTCGACGACGCCGACATCGCGGCGGCCTGCTCGGTGGCGGCGTTCTCGGTGTGCGTGCATGCGGGACAGGGGTGTGCGCTGTCCACCCGGCTGCTGGTGCCACGCGCCGCCTACGACCGAGCGGTGCAGGCGGCCGCGGCCACGCTCGGCGGGATCGAGCCGGGCGATCCCGCCGACCCGCGCACGGTCTGCGGGCCGCTGATCTCCGAGCGACAGCGCGCCAGGGTGGAACGCTACCTCGACATCGCGCGCGCCGAAGGCGGCCGGATCGTGGTGGGCGGCGGGCGGCCGGACCGGGAGCGCGGCTTCTTCGTCGAACCGACGTTGATCGCGGACGTCCCCAACAGCTCGACCGTCGCCCGCGAGGAGATCTTCGGCCCGGTGCTGGTGATCATCCCGCACGACGGCGACGAGGACGCCGTCCGCATCGCCAACGACTCCCCCTACGGCCTGTCCGGTTCGGTGTGGGGCAACGACCCCGAACGCATCCGGCGCGTCACCGAAGGCGTGCGGACCGGGACGCTGAGCGTCAACGGCGGCATCTGGTACTCCGCCGACGTCCCCTTCGGCGGCTACAAGCAATCCGGCCTCGGCCGCGAGATGGGCATCGCCGGTTTCGAGGAGTACCTCGAGACGAAAGTCATCGCCACCGCGGCCTGACCGTCGCGGGACAACACAGAGGAGCTGAAGTCCATGGCCCGTTTCACGGGAAGATCCGCCATCGTCACCGGCGCCGCGCAGGGCATCGGCGCCGCCTACGCGCAGGCGCTGGCCGCCGAAGGCGCGAACGTCGTCGTCGCCGACAAGAACGCCGAAGGCGGCGCGGCGGTGGTCGAGAAGATCGTCGCCGACGGCGGCACCGCCGTGTTCGGGCAGGTCGACGTGTCCGATCCCGAATCCGCTACCGCGCTCGCCGATTTCACCGTCGCCGAATTCGGCGCCATCGACCATCTGGTGAACAACGCCGCCATCTACGGCGAGATGAAGCTGAACCTGCTGCTGACCGTGCCGTGGGACTACTACAAGAAGTTCATGAGCGTGAACATGGACGGCGCGCTCGTCATGACCCGCGCCGTCTGGCCGCACATGTCCGAACGCCGCAGCGGATCGATCGTCAACCAGTCCTCCACCGCCGCGTGGCTGTATTCCAGCTTCTACGGGCTGGCCAAAACCGGCGTCAACGGCCTGACCCAGCAATTGGCCTTCGAGCTGGGCGGGTCGAACATCCGCGTCAACGCCATCGCGCCGGGTCCGATCGATACCGACGCCACCAGGTCGGTCACCCCGGACGTGATCGTCGACGACATCGTCAAACGCCTGCCGCTCAAGCGGATGGGCACTCCGCAGGATCTCGTCGGCGCCTGCCTGTACCTGCTGTCGGACGAGGCGAGCTGGGTCACCGGGCAGATTTTCAACGTCGACGGCGGACAGATCGTGCGATCATGAGCGCCCGCATCGGATTCCTCGGCCTCGGCAACATGGGTGCGCCGATGGCCGAGCGCCTGCTGGAGTGGCCGGGCGGGCTGACGGTGTGCGATATGCGGAGCGAGGCGGTCGAGCCGTTTCTCGCGGCCGGAGCGGACTCCGTCGCCTCGGCGGCCGAGCTGGCCCGACAGGCCACCGTCATCTCGATCACCGTGGTGAACGACGCCCAGGTGCGCGAGGTGATCACCGGACCGGAGGGCCTGCTGCGGGCCGCCGCACCGGGCACCGTGGTCGCCGTGCACTCCACGATCAGCGACCGCACCGCCGAGGAACTCGGCGCGGTCTGCGGCGAGCGCGGCGTCGAACTGGTGGACGCGCCGATCAGCGGCGGCGCACCCGGCGCGACCCGCGGCGCGCTCGCGGTCATGGTCGGCGGCAGCGCGGCGGCGTTCGAGCAGGTGCGCGAACCGTTCGGCTGCTTCGCCGACCTGATCGTGCACGCCGGGCCGGTCGGCGCGGGCACGCGCATGAAGTTGGCGCGCAACCTGTTGCACTTCGTCTCCTTCACCGCGGCCACCGAGGCGCAACGGCTGGCCGAGGCGGCCGGTCTCGACCTCACCGCGCTCGGCAAGGTGGTACGGCACTCCGACGCGGTCACCGGAGGGCCCGGCGCCATCATGCTGCGCGACACCACCGCCCCGATCCAGGACGGCGACTTCTGGTTGCCGATCCTGCGGCACGTGCGCGACCTCGGGGAGAAGGATCTCGGTCTCGCCCTGGAGTTGGGCGAACGGCTCGGCACCGCGCTGCCGCTGGCCGAACTCGCACTCGACCGGCTCGGCCCCGGCCTCGGCGTCGGGACCGGCACCTCCGTATCGGAAAGGCAATCCTCATGAGCGACAACGGTTCCGGCGACTCCGCGCGGCAGCGCGGGCTGGCCAAGATGGCCGAGGTCTACGGCACGGAGTTCCAGGAATACCCCGGCGCCCACTTCGCCGTCACCGCCGACCACCTCTTCGCCGACATCTGGTCGCGGCCCGGGCTCACCATCCGCGACCGCAGGCTGCTGCTGCTCGGCGCGCTGGCGGCGCAGGGCGCGATCGACACCGCCGGCATCCAGGTCGGGGCCGCGCTGCGCAACGGCGAACTCACCGAAGACCAGCTGCACGAGATCGCGGTGTTCCTGTGTCACTACGTAGGTTGGCCGAACGGCACCAAACTCGACATCCTGGTGGGCACGATTGTGGCGCAGCAGAAGAAGGCCGCCCGCGCGCAGTCCGCGCCCGCCGAGCAGTGAAGGATTCGTTGACCATGTCCGACGCCACCACCATCCGCCCCCTGCGCGCCAGCCGAGTAGAGAACTGGGACCATCGCGCCGACGTCGTCATCGCCGGATACGGCATCGCGGGCGTCTGCGCCGCCATCGAGGCCGCCCGCGCCGGCGCGGACGTGCTGGTCCTGGAGCGCACCGGCGGCTGGGGTGGCGCCGCCGCCCTGGCGGGCGGATTCATCTACCTCGGCGGCGGCACACCGCTGCAACAGGCCCTCGGTTTCGAGGACACCCCCGAGAACATGGAGACCTTCCTGCTCGCGGCGCTGGGGCCCGGCGTGGACAAGGCGAAGATCGCCGACTACACCCGCGGCAGCGTCGAGCACTTCGACTGGCTGGTGTCCTGCGGCGTGCCGTTCCGCGAGGCGTTCTGGGGCGAGCCGGGGTGGGAGCCGCCGCACGACGAGGGGCTGATGTACTCCGGCGGCGAGAACGCCGCGCCCTTCAACGCGATCGCGAAACCCGCTCCGCGCGGCCATGTTCCGCAGATGGCCGACAAGCGCACCGGGGAGAAGGGCGGCGGCTGGATGCTCATGAAACCGCTGGCCGACACCGCGGAAGCGCTGGGCGTGCGCGCGGAGTACGACATGCGGATCGCGCGGCTGATCGTCGACGACGACGATCGCGTGGTCGGCGTGCTCGCCCGCCGCTACGGCAAGCCGGTCGCCATCCGTGCCGAACGCGGCGTCGTGCTGGCCACCGGCAGCTTCGCCTATCACAAGGAGATGATCGAAGGCTACGCGCCACGACTGATCGGCAGGCCCGCCGCGGCGATCGAGGAACACGACGGCATCGGCATCCGGCTGGCGCAGGCGCTCGGCGCGCAGCTGGCGCACATGGACGCGACCGAGGTGGCCTTCTTCGGTGACCCGCAGTTGCTGGCGCGCGGCATCCTGGTCAACGGGCGCGGCCAGCGCTACATCCAGGAGGACACCTATCCCGGCCGGATCGGCCAGGCGACGCTGATCCAGCAGGACAACCAGGCGTACCTGGTGATCGACGAGGCGTCCTACGAGGAGGCGCTGACCACCGAGACCTCGACGCCGTTCTTCCGCCAGCCCCCGACCTGGGTGGCGGAAACCATCGCCGAGCTGGAAGCCGAGATGGGCCTGCCCGGCCAGGCGTTGCAGGCCACGGTGGAGTGCTACAACCTGCACGCCGCCAACGGCGCGGACCCGTTGCTGGGCAAGAAGCCGGAATGGCTGCGCCCGCTGCGCGGATCGGTGGCGGCGTTCGACATGCGCGGTTTCACGGCCGGTTTCACCCTCGGCGGACTGCGTACCGACCTCGATTCCCGGGTGCTGCACGTCTCCGGGGAGCCGATCCAGGGGCTGTTCGCGGCGGGCCGGTGCACCTCCGGCCTGTGCGCGGGCGGTTACGTCAGCGGCGCGTCGCTGGGCGACGGCAGCTTCTACGGACGCCGGGCCGGTATCGCGGCGGCCAAGAACTGAACCGTTCCAATCCGCCTAGTAGGATCCAGACACATGTCCGAACCCGATTCCGTCATTCTCGAGGCGACTCGCCGCAGGCTCTCCGGCAAACAAGCCGACACCGTCGACAAGCTGACCCGCTCGGCGGTGGAAGTGCTCGCGCGCGAAGGGTTCGCGGGCATGACCATCCGGATGGTCGCCGCGGCCGCCGGGGTCGGGACGGCCACGGCGTACACCTACTTCTCGTCGAAGGAGCATCTGGTCGCCGAGATCTTCTGGCGGCGGCTGGTCGCCTCGCCGTCGCCGGTCAGCGAGGACCCGGACCCGACCGTCCGGGTGGTCGCCGAACTGCGGAACATCGCGATGCTGGTGGCCGACGAGCAGGAGCTCTCCGGCGCGGTCACCAGCGCGCTGCTCGGCCGCGATCCCGACGTCGAGCATCTGCGCGGACGCATCGGCGCCGAGATCCGCAAGCGCATCATCCGCGCCCTCGGTCCGGACCCGGACCCGGACGTGGTCGAGTCGCTGGAATTGCTCTACGCGGGCGCGCTGGTACGCGCGGGCATGGGCTATGGGTCGTACTCCGAGATCGCCGACCGGATCGAGGCCTCCGCGCTGTTGATCCTGCGGTAGCGCGGACAATGCCGGACGACTTCGAGCCGGTTACCCCAAACCGGGCCGCACGGCGCATGCTTGCTCGTATCTTTGCCGTAGTCGGTGCAGATCGGAGTGGGAAAAGTGCAATCTGGTGAGCTTTCCGCGGACTACGTCGTCGTCGGTTCGGGATCGGCGGGCGCGGTGGTGGCCAATCGGCTCAGCGCCGATCCGGGCACCACGGTGGCGCTGCTGGAGGCGGGCCCGCCGGACAAGAACAAATTCGCGCACATCCCCGCCGGGTTCGCGAAACTGTTCCGCTCCGAGGTGGACTGGGACTACCTCACGCAGCCGCAGCCGGAGCTGAAGAACCGCGAGATCTACTGGCCGCGCGGCAAGATGTTCGGCGGCTCGTCGTCGATGAACGCCATGATGTGGGTGCGCGGCTTCCGCGCCGACTACGACGAGTGGGCGCTGCTGGCGGGTGCGGAGTGGGGCTTCGCGGCGGCCGTCGAACAGTTCCGGCGCATCGAACGCGTGGAGAACGCCCAGTATCCCGACGAGGGCACCGAAGGTCCGCTGTACGTCTCCCGCCAGCGCAGCCCGCGCGGCCTCACCGCCGCCTACCTGGCCGCGGTCCAGGAGGCGGGCTACCAGGTGGAGCCGCCCAACCGGCCGCAGCCGGACGGGTTCACCGAGACCATGGTCACCCAGCGCGGGGGCCGTCGGTGGAGTACCGCGGACGCTTATCTGCGGCCCGCCTTGCGTCGTCCGAACCTCACGATCCGCAGCGAAGCGCTCGCCACCCGGGTGCTGTTCGACGGCACGCGCGCCGTCGGCGTCGAGTACCGCCAGGGCGGTGTCACGCACACGGTGACCGCGCGGCGCGAGGTCGTGCTGTGCGGCGGCGCGATCAACAGCCCGCAACTGCTGATGCTCTCCGGTATCGGCGACCGCGACGAACTGGCCCGCCACGGCATCCAGGTGCGTCACCACGCGCCGGAGGTGGGCGCGAATCTGCAGGACCACTTGGTCGCGGGCATCGGCTACGGCGTCGCGGGGGATTCGCTGTTCGACGCGGAGAAGCCGCGCCAACTGCTGGACTACTTCATCCGGCATCGCGGCATGCTCACCTCGAACGTCGGCGAGGCGTACGGGTTCATCCGCAGTAGGACGGATCTGGAGTTCCCCGATCTGGAGCTGGTCTTCGCGCCCGCGCCGTTCTACTACGAGGGACTGCAGGACCCGACCGAACACGGCGTGATCCTGGCGACGGTGCTGCTGCGCCCGCAGAGCCGAGGCCGGATCGCCTTGTCCGACGCGGACCCGTCCGCCAAGCCCCTGATCGATCCGCGCTACCTGTCCGACTCCGCGGGCGCGGACCGCGCCGCCATCATGGCCGGGCTGCGCGTGTGCGCCGCCATCGCCGCGGAGCCGTCGATGAAAGCGGTCCTCGGCCCGCTGATCTACCCGCCGCAGGCGCCGGCGGAACCGGAAGCCGTGCTCGAGCTGACCCTCAACTCGTACGCGCACACGCTCTACCACCCGGTCGGCACCTGCCGCATGGGCACCGACACCGCCAGCGTCGTCACCCCGCGGCTGGAAGTGCGCGGCGTACAAGGGCTTCGGGTCGCCGACGCCTCGGTGATGCCGCTCATCATCCGCGGCCATACACACGCACCGGCGGTGTTCATCGGCGAGCAGGCGGCCTCATTCATCCTCGCCGGGTAGGGGTCCTCTCGCCTACGACGCGACGAACAGTCCGAGCGAGGCGGCGGCCAGCAGGAGATACGGCAGCGGGTATCCGATGTGTGTGTAGTGCCGCGCCCGGACCACGGTCAGCACCGCGCCCACGAAGTAGAGCACCAACCCGGCCGCCGCGGCCGCACCGATCGGCGGAAACGCCGGACCGGCCAGCAGTCCGGCCCCGCCGAGCGCCTTGACCACGGCCAGGGGCGTCAGCCACGAATCCGGGATTCCGTAGGCGCGCATGTTCATCCGCACCCACTCGGCGCGGACCACATCGATGCAGGCCGCGAGCAAGGCGGCCGCGGCCGCGAGCACCGTGGCGACGACGTAGGCGATGTCCATGGCAATACCCTTTCCTCAGGTGCCGCGCCCGGTCCGGACGACGGTCACCTGTGAGCTGTCGAATCCGTCATCCCGATGACGGACCACGGAGCGGAAAGGTGACCGATGCCCACCGAAGACGGCTTGGCGCGGGAATTCGAGGTGCAGCGCGACCATCTGCACGCGGTCGCCTACCGCATGCTCGGCTCACCGAGCGAGGCCGACGACGCGGTGCAGGAGACCTGGTTGCGGCTGGCCCGCCACGACGTCGATGACGTGCGCAACCTCCCGGGCTGGCTCACCACCGTCGTGTCCCGGATCTGCCTGGACATGCTGCGTGGCAGGGCGGCGCGGCGCGAGGAACCGCTCGACCACCCGCCGCGGCTCGACAGCGGCGCCGAGGAGAACGAGCCGGAGCGCGAGGCGGTCCTGATCGAGTCGGTCGGCCGGGCGTTGCTGGTGGTGCTGGACCGGCTCGGCCCCGACGAGCGGGTCGCGTTCGTCCTGCACGACCTGTTCGCGGTGCCGTTCGACGAGATCGGGCCGATCGTCGGCCGCACCACGCCGACCGCCAAGAAGCTGGCCAGCCGAGCCAGGCAGCGCGTGCGGGGCGTGGATGTCACGGCGGGCCAGGAGCTCGCCGCGCAGCGGCATGTCGTCGAGGCGTTCCTGCGCGCGGCGCGCAGCGGCGATCTCGACGGGCTGTTGTCCGTCCTGGCGCCCGACGTGGTCCGGACGGCCGACGCCGCCGCGCTCCCCGCCGGAGTGGCCACGACCGTGCGCGGCGCGGGGTCGGTCGCCGCGGAAACCGTGCTGCTGCGGAGGCGTTCGCAGGTTGCGGCGCTCGCGCTGGTGGAAGGTCACCCGGGTATCGTCGTAGCCCCGCGCGGCAGGCTGCTGCTGGCGCTCACCGTCACGGTGCACGGCGACCGGGTGGCCGGATACCGGGTGACCGCCGATCCGTCCCGGCTACGCGGGCTCCCGATCAGCCTGTTGCCCTGCTGATTTCGATCCGCCTCGTTTCAGCGCACCGGCCGCATCCGGCTCGGCGCGCTCCGCCGCACGGCGCCGCCGGAATTCTCGCGGCGTCTCGCCGAAACGGGCCTTGAACGCCGCGGAGAACCACGCCGGGGTGAATCCGGCGCGAATCGCCAACTCGCGGATGGGATCCTCCCGGGTGGGATCGTCCAGCAGATCGCGTGCGGCGCGCAGGGCCTCCTCCCGCCGCACGTCGCGATAGGTGGTGCCGACCTGCTGCAGCACCGAGCGCAATTGCCGGGGCGACCAGCCCAGCGCGTGCGCCACCGCGGGCAGGCGGACGTCGTCCCGGCCGACGTTGGCGCGCACGTACTGCCGGATCTGCGCGACGACCTGAGCGTGATGACCGCGCTGCGGATGGGTTTCGCCGAGCGAGATCAGGCTCAGCAATTCGGCGATCCGGTCACACACCGCGTTGAACTCGTGGTCGGAGAGGTTCGACTGCTCGGCGTGGGTGCTGCGGATCATGGCCTGGGTGATCCGGCCGAGTCCGGAGTTCAGGTCGATCGTCATGCCGCGTTCGGCGAGCGGTCCCGCGCGATGATCGAGTTCGGCCCGGGGCAGCTGGATGGCGAAGGCGGACAAGAGCGGGATATGGATCTGGCACAGATCGTCGAGTGCGGTCACCGCGGCCTGATCCGCCCGCGCCCGCGTCTCCTCGCCGCGATAGCGCACCGAGTACACGCCCCGTTCGGGGATGACCACCCAATAGAAGTCGTCGCACGGACCGTGGCGGATGTTGGTCCGGGTGCGATAGGAGGTACTCGTTCCGCGCTGCTCCCAGCGCAACAACCGGTAGGCGGCCGATTCCTGCACCGTCATGCCCGAGTACCACCGTTCGGGATCGCCGTACCGGTAGTCCATCGGAACGAAACCGTTGGCGATCGCGGTCCACGATTGGGCGTCGTTGGCGGTCACGCCGTAGCACTTCATGGTGAGAACCTATCGCCGCTGGATCCACCGCATATCGTAGTGCCGGCCAGAACGATACGGCTGCCGCGCGAACCTCGCGACGCTGGGAAGTCCGAGCCGCAGCGGACGGCTCGACCGCCGGATTCCGTCGGCGCGCCGTGCGTTACGCACTCAGCGCACGGGCACCCGGGCGAATCCGAGCGGCGGCGTCGGCGCGGGCCCGGTGCGCAAGACGGGCCGGAAATCGGGCAGCACCGGCAGGACGTCGGCATTCCGGGCGGCATAACACCGCACGGCGGGAAGCGCACGGGCCACCTCCGCGCGCTCCACCGGCTCGTGGTCGATGAAGCCGATGGTGTCGAGTCCGAGGCCGAGCGTGCGCGCGATTCGGACGATCGCCGAAGATTTGGGGCCCCAGCCGATCTCGACGGCCGAGAACATCTCGTAGACGCCGTGCCGGTACAGCTTGTCCAGCGTCCACTCACGCTCGCCGCGACTGGCCACGGCGTGCCAGATCCCGCGTTCGCTGAGCACGCGCAGGGTGCGCAGCGCGGCGGGCCGCAACGCGCCGACGGTCGCGTCGCACACGGCACCGTCCCACAAGGTGTTGTCCACTTCCCAGACAAGACATCTCAGAGCCGGTGTCATCGCCCTGCCCCTATCGTTGCGTCATCACTGCCTTTCCGCCGTGGCGTGCGCGACAGATGGGCACTGCACACCATCCAGGACACGACACGTGCCGGACAAGACCCTGGTTACATGGCCATGACCGGCGCGGGTGATCCTACCGGCATGTCGGCCGCGCCTCGCGGCAACGACCGAACCGGCTGCGCTCCGCACCCGGCGACGAGCCGGTGGGCCGAGCTGGAAATGGGCAGGTGGTCACCGGAAATCGGTCGCACGTCCAGCTGCTGTGACCGCTCACAACTCCCTGCCGGACGGTCTCACTCGCTCTCACAGAACCCGTCGATCGGGTCCGCGAAAGAGATCAACAGATTAGTGTGAATGCGCTGCACAGCAATCGTGGGCGGAAGGGAGTCGCCAATGTCCGTCGACAGTTCGGCCCGGCCGAGCCTGACCCTGTCGGGAAAGCCGATGTCGTCGCCACTGAAAGACGTTCGCGGGCTATCGCGTCAGATGGTCGGCCACTTCGTCGAGAACGTCATCCCGTGCGGAACCCTACCGGGTGACGCCATCGCAGGCGACGTCACCACCATCACCCGGGTCTGCCTGGAGCTGGCGGTGAGCATGCTCGACGGTAAAGACCTCCCGGAGAAACTCCAGCGGCTCGGCGACGCCGCCGCGGGATGGGCGCGGGAGGGAGTACCGATCGACACCATCCACCACTCGATCCACGAAGGCTTCAAGATGGGCCTGGAGCTGGTGGTGTCCGACGCGACGATGAAGGACTACGACGACCTCGTCGACGGCGCCAAGATGGTGGTCGAGATGCTCGACATGATCAACTCGGCGGTCTCCATGGCCTACGTCCGCGAGCTGCGCGCGGTGGTCAGCGAGCACCACACCGCCGTGCACACGCTGACCTCCGCGTTGCTCGGCGGGCACAGCACCTCCACCATGGCGCGCGAATGCGGCATCGCCATCGCCTCCTCGTACGCCGTTCTGGCCGTGGCGATTCCGCCGCACCGCGAGGAACGCAATCCGATGGTCGACGGCAAGGTCGTCGCCCGCAGGAAACTGCGGCGGGTCCAGGCCGAGCTGGCAACGCGCTGCGGCGAGGCCGCGCTGTCGCTGCTGAGCGTGGACGGCGGCACGGTGCTCATCCCGTCGGGCCGCTTGAACAACGAGCAACTCGACGCCCTGGTCACCGAGCTGTCGCACGCCGCGCAGGTGGGCGTCACCGCGACCATGGTCGAGGCCACCCCCGAGAAGATTCCCACCGCCGCCGACCAGGCGCACGAACTGCTCGACATGGTGCAGCGATTGCAGGCGGTGGCCGGGCTGTACCGCTTCGACGAGCTGGCGCTGGAATATCAGCTGACCAGACCTGGGCCCGGCCGCGAGTACCTCGGCTCGCTGCTGGATCCGCTGGACGCGCACCCGGAACTGCTGGAGACGCTGCAACGGCACATCGCCAACAACCTCAACCGGCAGCGCACGGCTCGCGTGCTGCACGTGCACACCAACACCGTCGACTACCGGCTCAAACGGATCGGACAGCTCACCGGATTCGACCCGTCGCAGCCGTCGGGTCTGTGGTATTTGCGCTCGGCACTCGTCGCCCGCACGTATCGCACGACCTGACCGCTCGACGCGTTCACGGGTCGTCGCCGTCCGCGGCCGGCGGCGGACCGCGACGACCCCGCGTGGATCACTCGCCCCGCCGCCCGTTCCCATGCGCGGGAACGACAAGGCGCTGGTCATTGTGGTGTCACAGATCGACGATTACCGTGAGCCACGAGTTACGAAGGCCGGTGGCGGCACAGCCCGGGTCGTCGCAACCAGAGGTATCAGGAGGTTGCGATGACATGGGTGGGCGCGTCGGCGGGAGAAATCGCGGCGGGAGTCCGGAGCCGGGAGGTATCCCCGCTGGAGGTGGCCGACGAGCATTTTGCCCGCATCGCGGCACTGGATACACGGATCAACGCCTTCCGCATCGTGCGCCACGAGCAGGTGCGCCGCGAAGCCCGCGCCCTGGCCACCCGTAGCGATCTCGCCGACCTCCCGCTCGCCGGAGTTCCGGTGGCGGTGAAGGACAATCTCGACCTCGCCGGGTGCGTGACCGGCCACGGTTCGCGCGCGGCGCGGCAGACCGCGGCCGAGTCCGACAGTGAGCTGGTCCGCAGGTTGCGTGCCGCGGGCGCGCTGCTGATCGGCAAGACCAATGTGCCCGAGCTGTGTCAGTGGCCGGTCACCGAGAGCGTCGCGCACGGCATCACCCGCAACCCGTGGCTGCTCACGCACACTCCGGGCGGATCCACCGGCGGCGGCGCCGCGGCGGTCGCCGCTGGAATGACCGCGCTCGCAATCGGTTCCGACGGCGGCGGTTCGATCCGCATCCCCTCGTCCTGTTGCGGGGTCGTGGGCCTGAAGCCAGGCGACGGCGTGATCGCGCGGCCTCCCGAACTCGGCTCCAATTGGCTCGGCCTGTCGACGTTCGGACCGCTGGCCACCACGGTGTCCGACGCGGCCTTGCTGCTGGCGGTGCTCACGGCCGACGACCGCTACTTGGCACCGGCCGCACCCCAGCAGGCCCTGCGAATCGGCATGACCGCTCGGCCACCGGTTCTCGGAGCCTCCGTCGACCCGCAGGTGCGCACTGCCATGCTGGCGGCGGCCGAAGCGCTGCGTGCGGCGGGCCACACCGTCACCGAGGTGGCTCCGCCGTGGCGACCACAGGACGCGCTCGGTTTCCTCGCCCGCTACTTCGCCGGCGTCGCCGAGGACACCACCGACCTGAGCGCGGACCTTTTGGAACCGCTGACCCGCAAGGTGGCCCGGGCCGGACGCGTGATCGGCCGGATGCGTCGTGTACCCGACGCTCCCCCGGCACGGCAGTCCGAACGATTCGCCGCGTGGTTCACCGAGCACGATCTTCTGCTCACGCCCACCCTGGCGACCCCGCCGGTTCCGGTCGGAACCTTCGCCGGGAAGGGATTTCCGGGCACCCTGCTCGACGTATCCCGCTTCATTCCCTTCACGCCGCCGTTCAACACGGTCCGTTACCCGGCGATCTCCGTTCCCGCCGGGCAGTCCGACACCGGACTGCCCATCGGTGTGCAGCTCGCCGCGGCGCCCGGCGGCGAAACCACGTTGCTGGCGGTCGCCGCACAGCTGGAGCAGATCCGTCCGTGGCAGCGGCACGCTCCGCTGGCCGACGCGTCGATCCCGTAGCGGACCGTCACCGCCGCTCGCGTCGGCACCACGGTCCCCGAAAAGCGTCGACGCCGGCCGTTTCCCACTGACCGGACCCGGACGGCGCGCTCCCGCCGGCGCGCGGGCATCTCCGCGTACATATGCCGTTAATGCCGTGTTTACGATGTTCCGGTGCTTGTGAACGACGTGCGAGGGAGCTTGACCCCACCGGGCGAGCGAGTGGGTATCGAAGAGCTCCGAGAGCGTCGGTTCCGGCCGATGGTCGTGTGGTGCGGTGTCGCGGCCATCGTGGTCGCGCTGATCGGCGGCGAACTCATGGCCGCGCACATCGGGGCGCTGGGCCCGCTGACCAGCCTGCTGCGGGATTACGCCGGAACGCCGAAGTCGGCGACCACACCGTGGGCGGGATTCCTGCTGGCCGTGGTCGGGATCACGGCGCGCGCACGCTTGGGCGCCGTCGCCGCGGCGATCGGCGTCGACCTGGTGTTCGTCCTCATCAGGACGGCCGAGGGGCGTCCGTTCACCGTCGGCAACGGCCCGACCATCGTGCTCACCGCACTGGCGGTGCTCGCGTTCGTGCGGTGGGACGGACAACGACGCCGCACGGCGTTGCGCACCATCGCCTTCGGCGCGCTGCTGATCGCGGCGACGAAGATCAGTGAGATCTGGCTGGACATCACCGCGTGGGCCTGCCCGACAGTCCTCGATCCGTATGTACAAGTCGCCGATCGCGCCCTCGGCAGCCCGTCCTGGCTGGTCGGGCACGCGCTCGAGGTGGCGGGACCGCTGGCGACGGGTGTGGTGCGCTGGGTGTACTTCGAGCTTCCGCTGGCGGCAGTCCTGGTCGCGGCCTGGCAGTTACGCGGCGTCACGACCAGCGCGTGGCCACGGCACTACCTGGTGCGCACGTTCCTGACCCTCGGCCTCGTCGGGCCGATCTGGTACGTCGTCTTCCCGGTGGTGGGGCCGGTGCTCGCCTACGGACCGCAGGGACTCGGCTTCGAGATCGCCGACGTCTGGCCGGATGTCGTTCCGGCCGTACCGTCCTCGATCGACGCGCTGCGCTTCGACGGCATCACGCCGCGCAACTGCATGCCGTCGCTGCACACCGCCTGGGCGCTGTCGCTGTTCATCCACTCCCGGCGCGGCCCGCTGTGGTTGCGCTGGGGCGGGGCGTTCTGGCTGGTGTGCACGCTTGTCGCGACGCTCGGCCTGGGCGCGCACTACGGCATCGACCTGGTCGTGGGCGCGGCGTTGTGCCTGACGGTGGAATCCGTGCTGCGCGAGCCGGATCGGGGCTGGGATCAGCAGCGCGTCCGGATCGTGGCCATGGGTGTCGGCGTCTGCACCGGCACGCTGCTGTGCATCCGCTTCTTCGCCGTGCCGATGGCAACGCACCCGCTACCGTCCGGCATCGTGATCCTCGGCGCGCTCGGCGCGCTGGCGATCCTGTTCTACCTGACGTGGTTCGGTACGTCGTCGGCGGAATCGAGCAGCCCGGCCCCGGCGGTGGATCAGCCCGCCGATCGTCGGATAGACGCGTCGCGGTGATCTGTGTGCCCTCGGCTTCCACGTCGACGGCGCCGCGACGATCATCGTCCCGGTCAAGGGAAGGTCACATGAAGCGCAGAGGATTGCGCTTCGGTGGCCCGGCGAAAGGGGTCACATCCCGGCGGAGCTGAGGGGCCGCGCGGTCGGTGACGAGCGCGTACCACCGTCCTGTCGCGCTCCGGTGATCAGCGATCGACCTCAGGGCGGCCGACACGGCGGTGCGCGGCCAGCGTCGAGGCCAGCGCCGCCCGATCCAGTTTGCCCCGCGGCGTACGCGGCAGCCGGTCCACGACCAGAATCCGCACCGGCATACTCGGACTCGGCAAGGTCGCGCGCAGCCGCCGCCAGATCTCGTCGGCTTCCGGTGCGCCCGCGCCGAGCACGATCGCGGCGGCGGGCGCTTCCCCCATGCGCGCGTCGGGTACGCCGATGCAGGCGGCCTCGGCGACACCCGGTATCGCCGTGAGCGCCGCTTCGACGGCGGCGGGTTCCACGTTGAGGCCCGCCCGGATCAACATCTCGCTGTCCCGGCCGAACAGCCGCAGGCGGTTGCCGATCACCTCGCCCCGGTCGCCCACCGTCATCCAGCCGTCGACAGGACCGCCTGCCACGCCGTCCGCGGTGAGGTAGCCGTCGAACAGCATGTCGCTGCGCACGTACACCAGGCCGTCACGGACGCACGCCTCGACACCGGAGAACAGTTCGCCCGCCGACTTCTCGTCGGCACTGCCGAGCCCACGGTCGTAGGACACGAAACTCAGCTCGGACGCACCGTAGAAGTGGACGAGCGAGGCGTTCGGCAGGACCTCCCGCAACGCTCGCCGTCCCGCCAGCGGCCACCGGGCCGCCGAGGACAGCACCTCCCGGACGCCGCCGACCTGGCCGATTCCCGCCCGCACCACGTCCCACGCGATCGTCGGCACCGAATACAGCTGGGTCGCACCGTCGTTCAGTGCGTCGACCACCGGTCGCAGGTCCACCGTCGCGCCGCGAGTCAAGGCGTGCAACGCGCCGTAGAGGAAATGCGTGTGGTCCAGCACGCCGGGCACCGAGACCCGGTCTCCGGCGCCGATGTCGAAGGTGGCATCGGAGCGATCCAGCGTGGCGGCCCACGACCGCTGATCGCGCACGAAGAGCTTCGGCTCACCGGTGGTGCCGGAGGTGATGCCCACCAACAGTTCGGCCTCCGGTCGCGCCCCGGCCGCCGGAGCATCGGATGCCAACGCGGCGGCGGTCCGTACGACGCCGTCGAATCCCAGCCGCCGCAACCGCCGGTGCTGGTGCGGCGCCGCGACGACGGCTCCCGGCTCGGCCAGCGCGAGGACACGGCCGAACTGATCGGGCAGCAGATGGCGGTGCAGCAGGACGACGCTCACCCCGGCGTGCATCGCCGCGGTCACCGTCACCAGGGATTCGACATCGGACGTGGGCAGCACGGCCACCCGGCGCATGCCGTCGAGCCCGGCGGCGGTGCGCAGGACCTTCGACCAGAACCGCTCGTAGTCGACCACCTCGCGTCCCGAGACCACGGCGGTCGCCGCGGGATTCGCCGCAGCCTGCCGAGCGATCCGCGCGGCGAGCAGTTCAGTCATCGTCCACTCCCCTGGCGGCGAGGGCGTCGCCCATCGCGTCGGCCGTCCGCAGCGCGCGCACCAGCACCGGCGTGACCAGCGCCGTCATCGACCATTCCAGGCCGCGAGCGCGCCGGGCCTCGGCGACGTCGTGCACGATCCCCGCCAACAGCGGGACACACCGGATGGCCAGCGCCAGCAGCAGACCGATCCGCTCGGGATCGACACCCACCCGCCGCAGCGGTCCGAGCCACCGGGTCACGGCGTCGAGCAGGTCGCTCACCCGGGTGGTGAGGGTGAACAGCGCCGCGAGCGCCACCGAGACCACCAGCAAGCCGCACACCACCGCGGCCCGCGCGGGCGAAGTGATCAGCACCTGAAAAACCGCGATGATCAACAGCATCCACACCAGCGGACGCAGTTGGGCCACAGCGACCCGCCACGGAATCCCGGCTACCGCGAACAGTCCCGCCACCACCGCCCCGGTGACCAGCACCTGCGGTGGAGTGCGCACGAATACCGTGGTCGCCACGATCGACGCCAGCAGCAGCACCAGCTTCACCCCGGCGGGTATCCGGTGCAGTGGCGAATCGCCCGGACGGTACAGGCCGATCATTCGACCGACGCCCGGTATGCCGCGAGGGCGTCGCCGGGCGTTCCGTCGAACACCACCGCCCCGTCGTCGATCACGATGACGCGTTCGAAGCTCTCCAGCAGCGACAGCTGATGCGTCACGACGATCACCTGCTGATCCACCGCGTCCAGCGCGTCGGCGACGACCCTGGCGTTGCGCAGGTCCAGCAGAGTGGTCGGCTCGTCGGCGACGATCACCTCCGGTCGCCGGATCAGGACCGCGCCGAGGGCGAGCAGCTGTTTCTGGCCGCCGGACAACAAGTGGGCGGGGTGCTCGGCGTGACCGGCGAGCCCGAATCGTTCCAGGATCTCCCGCACGCGCGCCGCGATCTCCTGCTTGCTCAGCCCGGTCCGGCGCAGTGAGAAGGCGAGATCCTCGGCGACCGTGGGCATGACGATCTGAGTGTCGGGATCGGTGAAGACGAACCCCACCTTCCGTCGCACCTGCGCGCCCTTGCGGGCCGCGTCGACACCGTCCACCGTGACCGTGCCGGAACTCGGCGTCAGCAGGCCGTTGATCATGCGCGCCAGCGTCGACTTGCCGGAACCGTTCGACCCGATGACGCCCACGCGGCGCTCGGTGATCCGCAGGTCGATGTCGCGCAGCACCTTTCGCTCGCCGAAGCGGTGACTCACCGAGTCGAAGACGATCTCGCTCACGACACTCGCTCCACCAGGACCGCGATCCCCTGCCCGCCGCCGATGGCGCAAGCCGCGAGACCGAGCGCCGGGCCGTCCGCACGCAGCATCTGACTCGCCAGGCGCACCAGCAGGATGGCCCCGGACGCTCCCCACGGGTGTCCCATCGCGATGGCGCCGCCCTGCGGGCAGATCGTGGACTCGTCCAGGCCCAGTTCGTCGGCGACCGCAAGGACCACCGACGCGAAGGCTTCGGTGATCTCGACGACGCCGAGGTCCGCTACATCGAAACCGGTCCGACGCAGCAGTTTTCGGATCGCGGGTACCGGACCGAGGCCCGGGTACGCCGGGTCTGATCCGGCGACCGCGCAGCCGAGGATCCGCAGAGCGGGCAGCCCGGCGGCCATCGCCTCGGTGGTGACCGCCATGGCCGCCGCCCCGTCGGAGATGCCGCAGGAATTGCCCGCGGTGGCGGTGCCGTCGACGCCGAAGCTGGGACGCAGGCGCGCGAGCCGGGCCGCGGTCATTCCCGCCCGGATGCGTTCGTCCCGGTGCACGCCGCCGACCGGCACGATCTCCGCGGTGAAGTCGGCGGCCGCGGCGAGCGTGTGCGAGCGGGCCGCGTAGGCGTCCTGCCGCTCCCGGCTGATGCCGCGCGCTCGCGCGAGATCGTCGGCGGCCGCACCCATGTCCGGATCGGGAAAGCCCGGTGGCGCGAAGGGGGCGCGGGTGTATCGCACCGGCTCGGCGTCCGCCGCGGGCGGCCAGAACCGCCACGGGGCGGTGCTGGCCGATTCGGCCCCGCCGGCCAGGAGAAGTTCGTCCGCGCCGCTGCGCACCCGCAACGCCGCCTGCATCACCGCGTCGAGGCCCGAACCGCACTGCCGATCGACGGTGACGCCCGGAACATGCACGCCCAGCCCAGCACGCAAGGCGGCGACCCGGGCGGGATCACCGCCGGGCCCGAGGCAGTTGCCGAGAACCACGTCGTCCACGTCGGCGTCGATGCCCGCGCCGCGCAGCGATGTCAGCACCTCGCGCAGCACGGGAGCGGCCAGATCGGTGGTGGTCAGATCGGACAATCCGTGGCCCGCGTTGCCGATCGGCGTGCGGCGCGGCGCTACCAGGACGGGAACCGGGCTCATGCCAGCAAGTCTTTCAGTTCGCCCCTGGCCACCTTCCCTGCGGCGGTGCGCGGCAATGCGGGCAGCGGCACCCACCGGCGCGGCATCGCCTCCTTCGCCAGCACGCGGCGTGCTCGCGACCGCACCTCGTCGAGCCCGGCGCGTCCGTCCAACTGCACCGCGGCCGTGACGGTTTCCCCGAACACCGCGTGCGGCGAGCCGATCACCGCCACCGCGGCGACGCCGTCGAGCGCTTCGAGAACGCGCTCCACCTCTTCGGCGACCACCACGGTGCCGCCGACGTTGATCGCGCAGTCGCCCCGGCCCAGCACGGTCAGCTCACGGTCGTCGCCCAGTTCGGCGAGGTCACCGACGCCGAACCAGTCGGGCGCGCCGAGCACGCGGTAGGGCGATCGGACGTAGAGCAGTCCGTCGCGCACCTCGGCCTCGACCCCGTCGAGCAGCCGCATCGGCTCGGGAATACGGCGCGCCGCCACCAGCGAGACCTCCGAGGACCCGTAGTACTCGACGACATCCACGCGGCCGGCCGCCGCCAGCGCACCGTCGTCGAGCGCGATGCCCGCGACGATCGCGGTGCGCAGGCGCGGGCAGGCAGCCACCACCTCACGCAGTACGGCGGGCACCGCGTGCACCACGGTGGCTCGCGACCGGTCGTCGGTGACGCACGCGCCGCGCCACAACGCGTGCAACGCACCGAACAGATGCATGGTCGCGTGCAGCGGACCGGTGATCAGCACGCGGTCGGACGCCCCCACACCGGTGATCGCGGTGAACGCGGGGAAGCTGTCGCACCAGGAGGCGGCCGTGCGCGCCAGCGGCCGGGGACGGCCGGTCGAGCCCGAGGTCGCCACCAGCAGGAACGCCCCAGCCGGGATGCCGGTACGGTGCGGGCGCGCGGCGGGATTCTCGACGAAGACCGGGATGCCGCGCCGGGCCGCGGCGCAGACGCGGATCAGCGCGTCCGGAACCGGCAGGGCCGAGGCGTCGTAGACGTGCTCGTCCGGGTTGTCGGCGATCCATCGCTCGATCGCACGGTCGAGTTCGCGGTAGGTGAAGCGGCGGCCACCGAAGTCGACGGCAGGCGCGTCGGCCGCGCCGCCGAGTTCGGGACTAGGCACGGATCACACCGGGATAGGCGCGGTGCACTCCCTTGGCCACCACGGTCGCGACGACGACTTTGAGCAGGTCGCCGGGAACGAACGCGAAGTTGGTGGTGACGGCGGCCCGCACGCCGAGATCGGTGCGCAGCAGCAGGCCAACGGTGCCGAACAAATAGATGATCAGCAGACCGCCGACGGCGTTGATCAGCAGACCGAGCACGACCGGGTATTTCGGCAGGATGCGGGCGGTGCCGAGCCCGATGAACAGCGCCGCGGGGATCCAGCCGATCAGGTACCCGGCGCTGGGACCGGCCAGCGCCGTCAGGCCGGTACGGCCGCCGGACAGCAGCGGCAGGCCGATCATCGTGAGCGCCAGGAAAACCAGAACCGCCGCCGTTCCCTTGCGCGCCCCGAGCACCGCACCGGCCAGGATCACGCCGAGGGTCTGCACCGTGATCGGCACACCGCTGAACCCGACGGTGATGGCGCCCGGCAGGCCCAGCGCAGCGATCAGCGCCGCGAAGACGGCGATCTGCGCCATATCCCGCGCGGAAACACCGGCCCTCGGCTCCCGAGAGTTCTCGACACCCTCCACGACAACCCTCCGCCTAGAACTTGAACGACGTTCAAGGTAGCAAACCGAGTACGGCGGCGCGCACCGAGCTCGGTGTGATCTGTCCTCCGATCGTCGGACAGATTTTTCGTGCCCGCGCGGCCAAACTCATCCGATGACCGGAAAGCCGGGCCCGCAGCCGCTTCCCGGCGAGGACAGCAACTCGTTCCGGAGGCATCGATCGACACCGATTCGCGACCGCGGCGTCCCGAGGCGGTACCGAGCGCCGACGACCTGCGCGCGCACGCGACGACGGCGGTCAGCGACGGCATCGCGGCCTATCTTCGCGCCGACGAATCCGCCACGTCCGCACCGACGCCGACCCGCAGGCAGCTCGAGATCCTGGACGTCGGCGTGCGGCGGCACATGCTGCGGCTCGAGGGCATCGCTCCGTTCGGGCCGACGATCTCCGCGCCCGCGTCCACCGCCCACTACCGCGCGGTCCGCGCACAGCTGGAGGTTCTGTCGGCACGGCACGCCTTCGCCGCTATCGTCACCGCTCGCGTACTGATCGAACACTCCCAGCTCGCCGCCGCCGATGCCAAGTGCGGCCGGCTCGCGGCGGCCACGGCCACAATGGACGAGATCGGCGCGCACCTGCCGCGACCGGATCGGGAACTGACCGCCGTCGTTCGCGCCGAGGCGTTGCCCGTGCTCGCCCTGCTGCGATTCCACGACGGCGACCACGACACCGCCGAGCGCCGGTTACGCGCCGCGCTGGACACCTGTCACAGACTGGGCTCGGAATACGGCCACCGCTATCTCACCGGTAAGCAGCTGCACTTCGCGGTGAACATCGCGCGGTGCAGAACCGCCCGAGGTGACCTCGACGGAGCTGCCGCGCTGCTGGAGCGGGTGGCAGCGGTAGCGAAGGGGACCCGCGCCCGGTGGCCCTTCTCCGATGGCAGCACGCTCGCCGTGCCGCTGCTCGGTCGCGCCGACGCGGTGATCGCCGATCTGATCCGCCGCGAATACGCGCGGCTGCCCGCCGGTGCGTCCGAATTCCACTGATCCCAGGAGTACAGCATGACCCCGGTTGCCCCGACCCTGCCCGCTTTCGCCCCGATCGGCGTGGTGCGCTGCGGCGCGCCGACGATCGATGACGTTCCCTCCGAGGGGCTTCCGTCCCGGGTGGTGCTGGACGAACGGTATCTGGCCGCGCTGGACGGAATCGAGCCGGGTGATCACCTCTACGTGCTCGCGGTATTCCATCTGGCCGATCCCGAGGTGCTGACGGGCAGCCCGGGCACGCGCCACGCGCAGGGCGCCTTCTCGATCCGGTCGTCGTGCCGGCCCAACCTGTTGGGCATGACCCTGAGCCGGGTGCTCGACATCCGAGGCACCGAAATCTCTTTCGAGTGGCTGGATTTCGTGGACAACTCACCGGTGCTCGACATCAAGAGGTACAACTGGCGCTGGGAGTGCGTGCCGTCCACGCGGCGGCTGGATCGCCGGTTCGTCGAACGGCAGCTCGACCACCGGACACTGGCCGCCGTGCTGGCCCGCCCCGCCTACAATTTCCACGGCGAGCGCTGCGCTCGCGTCGGCCAAACCGGCGCGCTGGCGGCCACTTTGGTGCAGAACCACGACTTGTGGCTGGGAAATCCCGCGCTCCGGGTCCATATCCGGGCCGACGGCCATCTCGTGGACTGTGTGCAAGGCCTCACCGGCGCGACCTTCGGCAACGGCCGGCTGGGCGTGACACTGTCGGACACCGACGAACCGGTCGTCGAATTCGTGGAACCCACGCGCAGACTTTCCGCACGCAGGACCGGCTCGGAGTGGGCCATCACCCAGTACCCGCAATAACATATCCGGCGCCGATCGGCAGTCGGGCGAACGAACGACATTCGGCCGAATGAATTCTCCGGACACGCGGGCGACACGCCATTTCCGCGGCAGGCCGTCCAGGCGATCGACGGCGCGACCGTGTCCGGCTCGGTACTGTTTTTCTGGTATTTCCTGAATCGAAATCTGAACGGGAGCGCGACTATGTCCGAAACTCTGCTCGGTGATATCAAATCCGACCGCGTCACATTGAATCTCCTGTTCGACTCGGCGGAATTCTGCTGCGCACCCGGCGAAGAACCCGCGCACACGGTGCGGATCGGCGCACCCACCGTTCAGGACAATCGCATGTGCGCGCAGTGCGTCGGGGAATGCAAGGTGTTCTGATGTCCGACGGCCGGTTCAAGATCGCCGAGGAGGTGTTCGTCGTCGATGTCGATGACGGCCACCTGCTGTACGCGCCGTTCGAGGGGGTCATCAGCCGCCTGGCACCGCAGACGGCCGCCGAACTCCGCTCTGGGCAGAGCTCCGCGAGCCGCGAGACCTTGCGGTACCTGCACGGGCTCGGGCTCATCGTGCCCGCCGACACGCCGAGCCCCGCCCCCGTGGGCACCTGGGACGAATCGTTCGCGCCGACCGGGGTGGTCTACATGGTCACCGCCGCCTGCAATCTCCGCTGCACCTATTGCTACGCCGACGCCGGTGATTATCCGGTCGACCTGTACAACCGCCGGATGGCGTTGGACGCGGCGAAATTCGTGATCGACAACGCGGCGGCGAGCGGCGCGGGCACCGCCTATCTCAACTTCCACGGCGGCGGCGAACCGACGCTCGACTTCGACCTGATCCGCACGGTGGTCGACTGGGGCCGGGAGTACGCGCGCAACGAAGCGGGCGATCTGCGCGTCAACGCGAGCATGGTCACGAACGGGCTGATCAGCGACGCCAAGGCGCAGTGGATCGCCGACAACATGGACAGTGTGCAAGTGTCCCACGACGGTCCGGCGGCGATCCATGATCTCCAGCGTCCGACCGTGCGCGGCGGCACGTCGTATTCCCGGGTGCGCGAGGTCATCGAGCTGTTCACCGGGCGCGTTCCGGATCTGATGATCAAGTCCACGATCAGCCGAGCCGCCGTCGGCAAGATGCCGGAGATCGCCCGCTACCTCTGTTCGACATTCGACCTGCCACGTTTCCATCTGGGGCCGGTGCTCGGCACCGGCCGTGGCCGCTCGGTGGTCTTCGGCGAACCCGAAGCGCAGGAATTCGTACGCGGCTATCACGCGGCTCAGGAGATCGCCGACGAATACGGCAGGACGATCGTGGTGTCGGGCGCGCTGGCCACCTTTCCCCATGTCCGGAGAACGTTCTGCGGCGTCACCGATCCGAATTTCTCGCTGACCTCCGACGGCCATATTTCGAGTTGCTACGAAATAATGTACGACGACGACAAACGCGCTCCGCACGCCTACTACGGACGGTACAACCGAGAAACGCGGACGTTCGACGTGGACGGCAACCGCATAGCGAAGCTGCGTTTGCACGATGTCAACAAGATTCCGAAGTGCAGGAATTGCTTCGCGAAGTGGCAGTGCGCGGGCGACTGCCAGGCACGCTGGTACAACTCGCAGACCGGCGAGCTGGAGAACGGACCGGACGTGCGCTGCGAGATCAATAGAACGCTCATCCGGGATCGCTTGCTCTCGATCGTCAGTGTCACCTGAACACCCCGCGCCTGCGAGGGCGCTGCTGGTCAATATTCAGGACGGGTCCTCGCTCGCCTACAACCTGCCCTACGAGAACCTCCGGCTCGGCGGGATCGGTTCGGCACTCGAGCGAGCCGGGATCGTCTGCGCTTACTACGATTCCGCCGCCGATCCGGAGGGGCTGGTCGCGGCCCTGCGCTCGCTCGCGCCGCGACCGGTCATCGTGTTCGACACCCTCTACCGGATCTCGGACGGTGTCGGCGCGGCCATTCGCGCCGCCCGGGCGGTCCACCCCGATGCGTACGTGCTGGTGGTGGGCCGGGCCGCGGCCGCGGTGTCGGTACAGCCCGGCGTGGCCGCGCAGGTGGACGCGGTCGCGGATTCCGGTGACGTCGGCCGGGTGGTCGCGACCTGCCTGGCCCATTGCGGGCGAACACCGCCCGCGCCACCCGATACCTGGCAGACGATCACGCCGCAGCGCCGATTCCCTCGCTTCGCCCGCGTTCGCGGGGTACTCGACATCGAAGCGACACGCGGCTGTATGCACGGATGCAGTTTCTGCGCCGTCGACGGCGTTCCCGATGCGCCCCGCGTCCGCCGGTGGCAGCCGCGCGAACCCGCCGACGTGGTCGGCGAGATCACGGAACACGCTGTCGGCCAGGGCATTCGACGCGTACAGTTCGTCGACGACAACTTTCTGGGAGCACCGGCCGCGGTCGACTGGGCACAGCGGTTCGCCGACGAACTGCGCAGCCGGAACATCGAGGTCCGCTTCTCCATCTACGCCCGGCTCGACCGCACGCTCGACCGGGTACTCGACACCTTGCATTCGGTGGGGCTGATTCAGGTGCACGCCGGTGTCGAATCCGGCTCCTTTTCGGTGCTGCGCCGATTGAGAAAGGGCACGACACCGGAGGAGTTGTCCAGGATGGTGCGCCGCCTGCGGCAACGGGACGTGGGTCTGGTCGCTTCGCTGATCGTCTTCGAGCCGCGCAGCACACTCGACGAGCTGAACGAAAGCCTGCGCTGGCTCGACGAACACCGGCTGTACCGGTCCTTCAGCCTCACCACGCTGATCCCGTTCCGCAACACCCTCGCCCACAGGGAACTTCGCACCCAGGTGATCGCCGAGCCGTCGACGTCGTTCGCACCGCTGGGTTACCGGTTCACCGAACCGGACGTCGATCGGATCTACCGAGCGGCCGTCGCGCGGGAAGCCGATCACGAGCAGTGCAGCGACGGTGCGCTGGAGCGGCTGATGCGCTGCCGTTTCGCCTTCGAGGAACGTCTCGGGCTGGGTCCGGAACCCCCCGAACTTCGCGACCTCGACGCCTACCGAGCGCGCCAGATCGCCGCGATCCTCGACGACATCCGACGGCTGCGCCGATGACCGGCAGGGCCGAATCCTTCGACGCCGTCGCGGATGCGCACGACCACGCGCGCTGGGATCTGCCGCCCGCGCGGTTCGACGCCGCGGTTCTCGCGGCGTTGTCCCGTTTCGCGGGCCGTGGTGGCGCCCCCGCGCTCTTCCTCGGTTCCGGCTCCGGGCGTGAGGCCGCGGCGTTCGTGCGGGCAGGCCGACAGGTGGTCCTCGTCGACATCTCCGCGCGCATGCTGTCGCTGGCGAAGGCCAGATACCGCGACAGCCCTCTGGTCGACTATCGACGGCAGTCCGCGACGGAGTTCCTCGACGACGCCGACGCCGACTACCCGTTCATCTCCGCGGTCGGCGAACTCCTCGGCTATGTACGCGACCACGCGGCCCTGCTGACCCGCATTCGCACCCGGCTGGGCGACTCGGGCACCTGCGTCTTCACCTGGGTGGACGCGCATCGGCTCGCGCAGCGTGGGCTGCCCGCCCAGGTCTGTGCCGACGGGACGGCGATCTTCACCGAACGCGACGAACCGCCGCTACGGATCCGCGGGTGGTCGCAGGCTCACATGCACGCGTTACTCGGCACGGCGGGCCTCGACCTGGTCGAGGAGATCGCCCCGGAGGCGGTGAGTCCTCGACGCGGCTGGACCGTCACGCCGTCGAGAACTAGCGATGGGTCCAATCCGGCTGGGTGAAGTGGGCGACTCTGGCCGCGTCAGGGTCCGTGCCGAGCAGGACCACTTCGCGGAATTGCCACAGCAGCGCGCCGGTGGGTGCGTGAATGGTCATGTTCGGGCCGAGCCGCATCTGCAACAGGCCCGCTTCGCCCGCAGGCGCGGTGTCGTCGCGCAGTTCCGCTTGCCGTACCGCGTCCTCGGCCCGGACCCAGCGCGGGGTGTCCTCGGCGGCCACCCGGGCCAGATCCACCAGATGCACCGAGTAGACCTCATCCGGATTCGGGCGTAACCGGGTCGCGTCGTTCAGTGCCAGAACGAGGGGCGTGATCGTGAAACCGGAGGCCGCCGGGAAGTCGTCGAGTGCGCCGAGCAGATCACCCGGCCGCGCGTCCAGGCCGAGTTCCTCGCGCAGTTCGCGCAAGGCGGCTTGTTCGGTGGTCTCGCCTTCGTCCAGCCGGCCGCCGGGCAGGCCCCATTGTCCGGCGTTGCGGCCACGATAGGCCCGCTTGATGACGATCACCGACAGCGGCCCGCCGGGCTCCTCGACCACGCACAGCACCACCGCCGCGCGGCGCACACCGGGCAGGTCGGCGACCTCGATGCGCGGAAATGCGGCCAAGCGGGAATGCGCGAGCACACGGAATTCGTCGATGCTCCTCGGTAGCGGCGCTGTCGGGGTCGGCTCCATGGCTTCGATCTTGCCCTTCCCCATCGACGAGCGCGACAAAGGAAGTCGTTGACAGCAACTGCCTCACCTGTCACCGTATCGGGAACCTCGGGGTCCGGACCGTACCCCGGGCGTTCGCGATCGGAGCGTGCTTGATGGGATTTCTCGAGCCCGACCTGCCGGTGGTCGATATGGCGGAATGGAGCAAGGGCACGCGCGCCGAGCGCATCCGTCCCATGGCCCGGCACTGGGCCGAGGTCGGCTTCGGGACTCCAGCGGTGCTGCACCTGTTCTACGTCGGCAAGATCTGCCTCTACGTGCTCGGCGGCTGGTCGATCGCGCTGACCACCAACGGTATCGACGGGTTCACCGACGTCGGCGCCTGGTGGTCGGAGCCGATCGTCTTCCAGAAGGTCGTGCTGTACACGCTGCTGTTCGAAGTGGTCGGCCTCGGGTGCGGGTTCGGCCCGCTGAACAACCGGTACTTCCCGCCCTTCGGCTCGATCCTGTATTGGTTGCGCCCCAACACGATTCGGCTGCCACCGTGGCCGGGGCGGATACCGCTCACCAAGGGCGACAACCGCACGCCGGTGGACGTCGCGCTGTACGCGGCGCTGCTGGCGACGACAGCGGTCGCGTTGCTGTCCGACGGAACCGGACCGATACCGGAGCTGGACACCACCGTCGGTTTGCTGCCGCACTGGCAGGTGGCGGTGATCCTCGGGCTGCTGGCGGTACTCGGGCTGCGGGACAAAGTGATCTTCCTGGCCGCCCGGGGCGAGGTGTACGCCACCCTCACAGTCGTCTTCCTTCTCCCCGGAGCCGATTCGATCGTCGCCGCGAAGGTGGTCTTCGTCGTGATCTGGATGGGCGCGGCCACCTCGAAACTCAACAAGCACTTCCCTTTCGTGGTGTCCACGATGATGTCCAACAGTCCGGTGTTCCGGCCGAAGCCGCTCAAGCGCGCGTTCTTCGAACGCTTCCCCGACGATCTGCGGCCGGGACGGTTGTCCCGCGTCTTCGCCCACGGCGGCACGGTCGTCGAGATGTGCGTTCCGCTGGTGCTGTTCTTCTCCCACGGCGGTTGGCCGACGGCGATCGCGGCCATCGCGATGGTGTGTTTCCACCTGGCGATCCTCACCGCCATTCCCATGGGCGTCCCGCTGGAGTGGAACGTCTTCATGATCTTCGGCGTCGTCACGTTGTTCGTCGCGCACGCCGATCTCGGTCCGAGCAGTGTGCGCAACCCCGTGCCCGTGGCGATGCTCTTCGTCGTGATCGCAGGCATCGTGATCGCCGGGAATCTGTTCCCGCGCAAGATCTCCTTCTTACCGGGCATGCGTTACTACGCTGGGAACTGGGACACCACCATGTGGTGCGTCAAACCCTCGGCCGCCGCGAAGATCGGCACCGGCATCGTCGCGATAGCCGGCATGCCGCAGGCCCAGCTGGAGCGGTTCTACGGCAAGGATCGCGCGCAGATCCCGATGTACCTCGGGTACGCCTTCCGGGCCATGAACACCCACGGCCGCGCGTTGTTCACGCTCGTCCACCGCGCGATGCCACCCGGCCACGAAGACGAGTACACCATCACCGACGGCGAACGCATCTGCAGCACCGCCGTCGGCTGGAACTTCGGCGACGGCCACATGCACAACGAACAACTCATCGCCGCGATGCACCGCCGCTGCCACTTCGAACCCGGCGAAGTACGCGTCGTCCTCCTCGACGCCCAGCCGATCCACCGGCAGATCCAGCAATACCGCCTCGTCGACGCGGCCACGGGCGAGTTCGAACGCGGCGAAGTGCGCGTCGCCGACATGGTGACCCGCCAGCCCTGGGCCGACGACGTCCCGGTGCGGGTGCACTACACCGCGAGCGCAGAGAGTTAGCGCGTCCGCCTTTCCACGAGAGTCGGAGTCGCGTTCAGCGATCTAATGCTCAGATGCGCATATCTACGTATCAGCATGGCGTTCGAGTCGCGGCTTCTTCGACGCGGTCCCCCACCCACGCCAGAAAGGCTCGCACGTCGGTGGTGGGCAGTGCGAGTGCGGCCGTGCGGGGGTGCTCGAAGCTGCGCAGCGCTGTGTCGATGAGGGGGGCGAAGTGTTCTTCGGACTTCGCGATCATCTGTGCCGCTTCGCGTTTGGCCAGCCAGCGACCGGTGCGACAGAACGCTACTGCTCGACAGCCGTTCAGCACTCGGTTGTCACCCAGATGACCCTCTCCCCCAGCGTGTTCGCGTACCGAAGCCAGCAGCGCGGCATGAACGTCGCGCCGTGACGGTGCCGCGACGACCTGCCGCACGGGAGTCCCGAACAGGAGGCGTCCGGTTTCGTGGGCGATGGAGCGATCGATGACGTACCAGAAGGCCGATGAGTCCGCCGGATCGAAGCTGACGCGGTTCGGCAACAGGGGACCGGTGTTGAGGTCCATGAGATAACCGGCCGCGCTGGACGGTGCGGCGATGAAATCCGAGTTGTAGACCACGAGTTCCAGACCGGCCGCGGGGCACGGCAGCGACGAGTGCGCGAGCGATTCGGCCAGTTCGCGCAATGCCTGCGCGGGAAGCGACGGCGCGACGACGATGACCACGTCCACGTCGCTGCGCCCGTGCCGATAGTCCGCGAGCGCGACCGATCCCACGGCGAAAACACTCGTCAGATGACGCCCGCAGACGGTGCGGGCTCGTCGCACCAGCGCATCGAGGTAAGGCCGCAACTCAGCCGGGAGGAGGTGGGGATCCGCCAGGATGTCGGTCATGCGGGCCAGTATCCGCCAAGGTCGCCTCGGGGCTCGGATCGCCCGGAGCCCGCGCGGCCTTAGGCTCAGCGCGGCAGCCCCAGTCCGTCGGCCAACACGGGCCACGAATTCTTCAGCGCTTCCTGCCAGTACCCCCACGAATGGGTCCCGGTGGGCTGGAAGTCGTAGGTGGCGGGGATGCCGAGGGAGTCGAGGCGGTCGCGCATGTTGTGCGTGCACCAGTTCACCGCGGCCTCGATCACACCGCCCAGCACCAGTTGGTTGAGGTAACCGCGCGGCCCTGGCTGAGCGTAGGCGCCGTTGTAGACGTCGTACATGCCAGGCACTCCGGTTCCCGTGGACAGGAACAGCCGTATGCCGCGCAGTTGGTCGGCGTGTAGGTACGGGTCGTTGGCCGCCCACATCGGGTCGTCGGGCGGCCCGTACATGTTCTCGGTGTCGCCGCCGCCCCAGCTCTCCACGGCGAGTTTCACGAACTCGCGGCCGATCGGGTCGCTGATCTGCGCGCAACCGCTGTAAGCCGCAACCGCCTGATACAGACCGGGTTTCGCGATCGGCAGCTGGAGCACCGAGGTACCGGAGGTGGACAAGCCCGCGACGGCGTTCACCCCGGTAGTGCCGAACTCGGCATCGATCAGCGGTGGCAACTCTTCGGTGAGGAAGGTCTTCCACTTGTACACACCGAGTTTCGGATCGGGCGCGCGCCAATCGGTGTAATAGCTCCAACGCCCGCCCACCGGCTGGACGACGTTCACGTCTTTCTCGGCGAGAAAGCGCAGCACGTCGGTGTTCTTCTGCCAGGTCGCGCTGTCCTGACCCCCGCCGCCCCCGTTCAACAGATACAGCGTCGGCCGCGGCACCGAACGGTCCGCCGGGCGCAGCACCTTCACCATGATGTCCTGCCCCATCGCCGCGGAATGCACCCGCACCTGCACGGTCCGATCGTCCTCCGGCCAGGAACCGGTGATCGATGCGGCATCGGCGCTCGCGGGCGGCGATGCCGCGACCACTCCCGCGGTCACGGCGAACACCGCCATGAGCACGATGAGCGCGTGCCTCGAACAGCGACGGACTGTTTCGATTCTCCTCCGCACGCTGCCCGAATCGGCGGCAGGTGTGGCCGGGAGACCGGTGTCGACGTCGGAACTTCGTTTCATCGTTCGTCTTTCTCCGAGACCGGACCGTGGCGTTCGTCGACCGGCGCCGTCGCAGCTGCTCGACGGGCGCGGAAACTTTGTCAACGCTAGAACTCGACAAGGCGGTGCACTTCCCCCGTCCGATGGGTCTGGACACCTCACGAAGAGATCAAGATCTCCTTAGGGACGCGATACATTCGTCGCGAATTCGTGAGTTCCTCTGCCCTACGGGCACCGCTGACATCCCCGGTATCGAGTGGCGGCGAAACCGAGGCTTGCTCATGACTTTTCTTGCCGGGATTCGTCTATGACCCACACCGCAATCTGAGCGCGGGAATTGAACCCCGGTTTGGTCAACACGTGTTCGACGTGTCCTTGCGCGGTGCGTGGCGAAATCACCGATTCGGCTGCGATCTGCTTGTTGCCGAGTCCCTGCGCAACCAAACCGGCGACCTGCCGTTCACGTTTGGTCAGCTTCGCCGACTGCACCGATGTGAGCGCGGTATCAGCGGCCCGCGCAGTGCTTGCCGCAATAGCTGTTGGGCGGAATCCAACTCACCTCGCCGCCATCCGGCGACGCCTAGCAGCGTTCGTACTGACGCACGTAGGGCTGCGACTCCGGTAAGACGTTGTACCCGGGTGTCTGGCAGCCGCCGACCACGACCTCGAAAAAGGGGCCGTAGGAGTGGACGGGGCCGTTGGGTGTGTAGATCGTGTAGTCGACCGCCGCGCCGGAGCCTGCCAGGTAGGGAAGATGCAGATCGGCGAGTTGTGTGGTCTGCGCGGCGCTGAATTCCGTACCCACCGGGGGGACTACGGTGACGCCCAGTGCGCGGCCTTCGGAGGGCGGGTCGTAGACCGACACCAGAACGAAGAACGGGATGGGTTGATCGGTCAGGAACCACTGCCACAGGTCGAGTTCGTCATCGGACGGGAAGCGAGGGGTGGGCTCTTGGTGGGGGGTGAGGCGATCATGGGGCCAGGGATACGACCCGGGGCGCCGTTCCGAGTGATTGGTGAACCCGCGCTCCCGCTCATGAACGGTGGATACGGTCCACTGGTTGGATGCCAGTTCGGGAAAGTCCCGGATGATTCGGCGCATCGCCGCGGTCGCGCGCTGAGGTTCGCTCTCGGAGCCCGCTCGGACGTCGATGGCGTTGGTTATGCGGCTCGCGTCGCCGCCGCGCGAGGACCAGTGCACTTCGGTGCCTGCGGCCCATAGTCGCGCCCAGCTGTCTGCGGCGTTCGCTTCAGTGCTCACGTCACGGCCGAAAAGCCAGTATGCGGAATAGGTGTCCGCCATCCGGCCGATGGTGACCTCTGTCGGGTCGCCTTGGAAACGCCGCGGAAGCTGTTGAGCGCCCATGGCACTCACCACAGACGCGGCCTCGGCCGGTGTGGCGTCGTCCCTGAGCCGCACGTCGAGTTCGGCGTTGAAGTGTCTGCCCTTGTAGTGCTCGAACCGGTGTGACACGTCGGTCACCCCCGGAAGGGCCCGGATGGCAGTCTCGATCTTGCGTGACCAGCTGTCACGCTCGGCCTGGTCGCGTCCTTGTTCGAAATAGCCATATCCGATCAGCAGGGCTGCGGTACCTGCTATCGCCACAGCCAGCACGGCTGCCAATCCCACTATTGTTGCCAGCAGCGGCACTACGCGTTCGCGCAAGATGGAGCGGTGGACACGCGCCGGCACCCGCCGATCGGGGTGCTGGGAGGTCCCTCGCTTCGGTGTGTCCGGATCGAAGCGGCCGGGGTCAACGACCTTGCTGCCGGTGCGTTCGGCATCCATCGGTCCTCCTCACGGCGCCTTCGTCTTCGTCCGAAACCTATAGCAGACCATCAGTTCCGCCGCTTTGCCTCGTCGTTCGTTCCACAGCGTAGTCGGCCGCGAACTGCGACCTACCGCACGCGAACGTTGCTCGTGCTCCGCTGCATCAGTCGGCTTCGCCGCCGGATCCCATGGATCCGCAGGTTCTTGCAGCGCAGTGTGCAGCTTCTGCTCTTACGCGAGCAGGGCGGCCTGGAATGGGGTGCGTGCGCCCAGCCGGTCCATCAGGTCGGCGACATGACCGCGGAACTTGCGCACCGAGACATTCAGCGCACGTGCCGCCGAGTCGTCGGTGTCGTAGCGGGTAAGCGCGCGCAAGACCCGCTGCTCGACGGGTGAGACCGGAAGTTCGTCCAGGTCGCGTGCGCGGTTCCAGATGCCGTCGAAGACTTCCGCCATCGGTGAGGCGGCGGCTGTCGCCGAGGGCTTGTTCGAATTCGGGCTCGGCAGACTCCTCGACGGCATAGGCGTACATCTCACAGCGTGATCCTCCGCCGGATGGAGGGCAAAGGTTGCACAGTGCGTTGCAGGTACCTGCAGCGGTCCCGCGAAAAACGTTGGGAACTGGAAGGATCAGCGCAATGATTCTCGTGACAGGAGCGACCGGCAATGTCGGCGCTGAAGTTGTGCAAGCCCTGGCCGCGGCGGGCGAGCCGGTGCGCGCGCTGGTGCGCGATCCGCAGCGTGCAGTCGTACCCCCGGAAGCGGAAGCCGTGGCGGGCGACCTCACGTCTCCGGAGACCCTGAGTTTCGACGGGGTACGTGCGTTGTTCCTGCTGCCCGGTTATCCAGCGGTCGCGCAGGCGGCCGCGAAGGCCGGCGTCGAACACATCGTGCAACTGTCGGGTGTTTCCGCGGGCACCGGCGACACCTCCAATGCCATCACCCGCTATATGATGGCCTCCGAGCGGGAAGTCACCGAATACGCTGCGGCATGGACCATTCTGCGCCCCTGCGCCTTCGCCTCCAACGCCCTGCGCTGGCTCCCCCAGCTGCGCGAAGGAGACGTGATTCGCGCTCCGTTCCCCGAGGTGCGCACGGCCGCTCTGGATCCGCAGGACATCGGCGCGGTAGCCGCCACCGTCCTGCGGGGCAACAGTCATCACGGCGAAATCCTCTGGCCTACGGGGCCGGAGCCGCTCACGCCCGCCGAGCAGGTCGCGATCCTGGCCGAGGCCATCGGCCGCGATCTCATCTGTCAGGGCCTCGGCGACGAGGAGGCCCGCGCCGACATGCTCCGCACCACCCCCGTCGAGTACGTGGACGCCTTCTTCGACTTCTACGTGAACGGAGCCATCGACGAATCCATTGTCCGACCGACGGTAGAAGAGGTCATCGGCCGCGCGCCACGGACGTTCGATCAGTGGGCCACGGCCCACGCGGACGCCTTCCGGTGATTCATCCGCGCGGGATTACCGCCGATCGAAGGTACTAGGCGCGACCGGGCGCGGCGGCTCCGTGCCGCAGTCGCCCCGTGGCGGATCAGTCGAGGTTCAGCAGCATTCCGGTTTCCGGGTCGTACCAACGGCACGCTTCGGGTGGCAGGTAGAGATCGGAGGGGTCGCCCTCGGCGGCACGAAAGCTCGGCGGCGCTTGGACTTTCACGGTCTGACCGCCGACGCGGGTGGTGAGCAGCGTCGAGGAGCCGAGTGGCTCCAGCACTTCGAGTTCACCGCGCACCGTCGCGTCCGCGGGGCCTTCGCGCACCACGATGGCCTCGGGGCGGATACCGAGCCGAAGGGCGCCGCCCTCGAACGACGACAGCGCAGCGGGCACGGCGAGCGATTGCCCGCCCAGGTCGATCCGCGGCCCGTCCTCCGCCGCGGAGACCACGCCGGTGAGGAAGTTCATCGGCGGGCTGCCGAGGAAACCGCCGACGAATTCCGTCGCCGGGTCGTCGTAGACCTCGGTCGGTGGGCCGCACTGGACGATCGATCCGTCCCGCATCACGGCGACACGGTTGCCCAGCGACAGCGCCTCGACCTGGTCATGGGTGACGTAGACGGTGGTGGTGCCGAGTTCCGCGACGAGTCGTTTCAACTCGGCCCGGAACGACAGCCGCAGCAGCGCGTCCAGGTTGGACAGCGGCTCGTCCATGAGCAGCACGTCGGCGTCCATCACGATGGCCCGCGCCACCGCGACACGCTGGCGCTGCCCGCCGGACAGCCGCGCCGGGTAGCGGTCCAGGTACGGGGTGAGTTGCAGCAGTTCGGCGGCCCAGGCGACTTTGCGCCGGATCTCCTCGGCGGGCACACCGTGCACGCGCAGGCCGAAGCCGATATTGTCGGCGACCTTCTTGTTGGGGAAGACCGCGTAGGACTGGAAGACCATCGACAGGTTGCGCCGCCGCGGTTCGAGGTAGGTGACGTCCTTGCCGCCGATCACGATCTGCCCCGAGTCCGGCAGCTCCAACCCGGCGATCATGCGCAGCAAGGTCGTCTTGCCGCAGCCGGAAGGCCCCAACAGCACCATGAACTCGCCGTCGGCGATCTCCAGCGAGACCTCGTCGGTAGCACGCGCCGTGCCGCCGGGATAGGTCTTCACCAGATCCCGGACAATCACCTCGGCCATCAGCGAACCCCTGTCATCTGAGCGTCGTCCCCCACATGTTCACCAGGTAGCGCCGCATCACGAAGATGAACACCAGCGCCGGGATGATCAGCGCGAAGCCACCGGCGAAGCGGTACGCGGTCGACGCCTCACCCAGCGCCGTGAGCACCTGCGCGGGCAGCGTGCGGTGCCCGAGCGTCACGATCGTCGCGCCGAGGATCTCGTTCCACGACAGGACGAATGTGAAGATCGATGACGCCGCCAGACCCGGCAGCGCGAGCGGCACCACGACCCGGCGCGCGGCCTGCCATCGACTGCACCCGAAGACCCGGGCCGCCTCCTCCAGATCCGGCGGCACCGCGACGAAGATGCTCGCCGTGATGAGCACGGTGGTCGGCAATGCGAGCGTGGTGTGCACCAATGTCACGGCGAACACCGTGTCGTACACACCGATCCGCAGGAACACCGTGGCCAGCGGCACCGAGAGCACCACGATCGGCAGCGCGCGCACGAAGAGAATGAAGACCTGGTAGGTGTCTTTGCCGCGAAAAGCATGACGGGCCAGCGCGTATCCCGCGGGCGCCCCGATCACCAGCGACCAGAACACCGTGTAGAGGCCGACCAGCACCGAGTTGCCCAGTGCGGCAAGGGTCCCGGTCGCGCGGAAGAACGAGACCAGGGTCTCGGTGGAGAACTCCTTCGGGACGAGCGACTTCGGGAACTCGTTGAGCGCCTCGCGGGAGGACAACGCGGCGAGTCCGATGAGCACGATCGGCAGCGCCATGAACAGGCTTACAGCAGTGCAGGCCGCCTGAACCCCCACCGCGCGCAGGCGGCGCCTGCGCAGGGGTGCGCGGTCGATCGGTGGCAGCACGCGCCGCGACGGCGCCTCGGCCGAGTTCATCGCGCTCCTCGCCTCCTTCGGCCCTCTGCCGCATGATCACGACTCATCGGGCCTGCTCCGGTTGCCGGACCGCACGCAGGTAGAACACCGCGGTAGCGAGCGAGATCGCCAGCACGATCAGCGAGACAGCGCTGGCGACCGCGGGATTCTGCAGATTCGCGTACCACTCGTAGGTCTCGCCGACCAGCAGCGGAAAGTCCCGGCCGGTCAATGCCTGCGCCACGGCGAAAGCCTGCAGCGCGAGGATGGTCCGCAAGATCAGCGCCACTTGCAAGCTCGGACCCAGCAGCGGCAGCGTCACATGCCGCAGCCGCTGCCACAGGTTCGCTCCGAACACCTGCGCGGCCTCGTCGTAGTCGCGCGGGATCATCTGCACGCCCGCCACCACGATGACGAACACCAGTGACGTCGCGCGCCAGATCTCGGCGACCACCACTGCGAGCAGCATGGTGCCCGCGTTCCGGTAGCCGAGCCACTGCACGCCGTCGTCGGAGAGCCCGATGCCGACCAGCAGCGAGTTCAGGTAGCCGCGGTTGTCGAAGATGGACAGCCATACCAGGCCCGCGGCCAGTTCGGAGATCGCCAGCGGCAGGCACCACAGGTAGAAGTGGCCGCCGGCGAACCGCGGCCGGGCCTGCATGAGCAGCGCCATGGCGACGGCGAGCACCAGTTGGACCGGCACGACGATCGCGATCAGCAGGAGGGTGTTGCGCAGCGCGGGGAGGACGTAGGGATCGTCGAACAGCCGGTCCCAGTTGGCGAGGGTGAATCCGTCGCCGCCACGGAACGCCTCGAGCACGGCCTGCACGAGCGGCCAGCCGAACAGGGCCGACATCAGGACGATCGACGGCAGCAGCAGGATCCACGGGGAGCGTAGACGCGACATCATGGCTCATCCCACCTGGCAGAGCTGTGCGGCCGGGTCGGGCGCCCAGCACGGCACTTTCAGCTCGTCGAGGATGCCTTGCAGCACCCGGGCCTGCTGATCCAGCGTGGAGCGGATATCCGCCCCGTCCAACACGATCGAACGGAAGCTGTCTTTGAAGACCTTGCTCACCTCTCCTTCACGCTGACCCAGACCCACCGGCGGCAACGAGAGAATGGCGCCGGGCGCCTCCTGCTGCTTGCGCACCGCGTCGGCCTCGAGCTGGACAGCCGGTGGCAGATCGGCGGGGATCGCCGTGTCGACCGCCGGGAAGAAGCCGTTGGAACGAAGCAGCCGCAGTTGGGTTTCCGGGCGGGTGAGCGTGCTGATCGTCCGCTGCGCGAGTTCGGGGTCCGTACTGCCCTTGGGGATCGCGAGCCCGGCGATCACGGCCATATAGCCGAGGCCGTGTGCGCCCCGCGGCGCCGGAAGCATCCGCCAGTCGCGCGGGTCGCGCTCGGGCGCGTGGACCAAGCGCACGACGTGGTCCCACGCCATCCGCGCCTCGCCGCTGTCGAGCGGCTCCTGCATGAAGTCGAAATTCGTGCTCGACTGGACGCAGTTGGCCCACAGCTCACGCAGGTACTGCCAGGCCGTCACGGCCTCGTTCGAGCGGAACGTGGTGATCTGGCCGCCGGTGAACGAGGGCAGCAGGAAGCCCTGGATGAACCGGTGCAGCAGGCCCTTGGGGCCCGCGGGCAGGCCGAGCACGGGGCGATTGCCATTGGCGCGGCGCGCGGCGACGGCCCAGTCGAGGAACTGGTCGTAGGTCAGCGACGCGGCATCGACTCCGGGCGGCAGGTGTTCGAGCGCGTCCGCGTGCGCGGCGAGGACGTAACTCGCCGTGGCCCATGGGATGTACCACGTGCGGTCGGTGCCGACCTTCGCGAGTTTCAGGTATTCCGCCGACCAGCCGCGGGCGCCGAAGTCGGCGAGCAGACCGGTGAGGTCTTCCAGGTAGCCGTCGGCGAGCGGGGCGAGGTCGCCGTGCAGACCGCCGAGCAGACCGATCTTGGTCGCGCCGGCGTCGACCTGGCTGCGCACCTGGCTCGCGAACGGGCTCTCCTCGATGGTCACATAGCCGACGCCGGGCGCGGCGGCGGCCAGCAGGGTACGGAAACGCTCGGCCTCGTCGGCGGGACGGAACTGGGTGGACAGGAAGATCATGCCGCCGTTGCCGCTGGTCGCGAATCCGGTACAGGCCGCGGCGGACAGGGCCGCCGCGCCCGAGCCCACCGCGCGCAGGAAGGATCTGCGCGTCGAACCGGATACCAGCATGCATGGCTCCTGTTAGGGCACAACGGGTTTCAGACTTTTGTCAGGTTGGTTAACATAAGTGCGCTGAGAGATATTGTCAATATGCCCGCGACACCCTCCAGCCCCACTTCGCCAGGACATGTGCTCGCCCTGCTGCGCGCCACGGGGCCGCTGACCCGGCTCGAGCTGCAGGAACTCGCGGGGTTGTCGCGGGTGACGCTGACCGAGCGGCTGGAGGCGCTGCGTGGTCTCGGGCTCGTCCGCCACGCGGGGCACAAGGAATCGAGCGGAGGACGACGCGCCGAAATGCTCGAGGTCGACGACACCGGAAGCACCGCGCTCGTCGCCGATCTCGGACAGAGCCATGCCACGCTGGCCGTGGTCGACCTGCGCGGGACGGTGTTCGCGAGAGAACACCGGCGGTTGCCCCTGCGGCACAGTCCGACCGAGGTCGTGCCGATGCTGCTCGACACGGGAAGGAAGCTGTTGCGGCGGACCGGGCGATCCGAAACCTTGTGCGCGATCGGCCTGTCGGTGCCGGGCCAGATCGACCACGACAGCGGAGTGACCGTCGCGCCGCCGACCATGCCGGACTGGAACGGCGCTGCGCTGCGCGAACCGTTCGCCGACGCGCTCGGTGTCCCGGTGCTGCTGGAGAACGACGCGAATGCGCTGGCATTCGGCGACTTCCGCGCGCTGGACCGTCCGGCCGCGACCCTCGTCGGTGTGAAGGTGGGGACCGGAATCGGTGCGGGCGTGGTGATCTCCGGGCGCGTGCACCGTGGCGTGAGCGGCTCGGCGGGCGAGATCGGGCACCTGCGGATCGAGGGCAGTCGGCAGCTCTGCAGCTGCGGCCGCCGTGGGTGTGTGGCGGCGGGCGCGGGCGGGCAGGCGCTGGCCCGGGAACTGGGCGTACGCACGACGGCCGACGTGGTCCGGCTGGTCGGCCACGGCAGCCCCGAGGCGATTCGCTCGACCGAGCGGGCCGGGCGCCTGGTCGGTACCGTGCTCGCGACGATGGTGTCGATCGTGAATCCGGCCCATGTCCGCGTCGGCGGGGCGATCGGGGTGCTGCCGCCGTTTCTCGAGGGGGTGCGGCGCGGCGTCGAGTCGAACGCGCACCCGAGCGCGTTGCGCGATCTCGACCTCGGCCCCTCGCGGCTGGGTGAGAACGGCGCGTTCGTGGGGCTGGCGGGTCTGGTCGCGGACGAGATGTTGTCCCCGGCGACCGTGGACGCGATGGTCGCCGCGCGACAGGAGGTGTGATCCGCTGCGGGCCTTCCCGGCGTATGCGCTCGGCACGGCGGGTAGCGAAGCCGTGCCCGGCGCTTGGTTCGCGGTGGCGGCGAAGGCGGTCGAGTCGGAGGTTGCCGGGTTGTCGCCCTCAGAACACCCGGTTGTCCATATCGGGCCGTACATCGCAGATGGCATGCCGCGCCAGCCATTGCGGAGGTGGGTAGCTACCGTTAGGTTCATCCCATGAGTTCCGCCTTTCCGCATTTGCTGTCGCCGATCGAGCTGGGGAGGGTGAAACTCCGCAACCGAGTTGTCATGGGCTCCATGCACACCGGGCTGGAAGATCGGGCCTGGCACATCGACCGGCTGGCCGCGTTCTTCGCCGAACGCGCCCGCGGCGGCGTGGGGCTGATCGTCACCGGCGGCTACTCCCCCAGCCGCGACGGATGGCTGTGGCCGTTCGCGTGCGCGATGCTGGACGAGACCGACGCCGAGCGGCACCGCGTGATCACCGACGCCGTTCACGAAGCGGGAGGCAAGATCGCGCTGCAGATCCTGCACGGTGGGCGCGATTCGAACATCCCCACCAATCTGGCGCCCTCGGCGGTGGCGTCGCCGCTCACCGCGTTCGAACCGCGGGCGTTCACCGAGCAGGAGATCGAGACCACGATCGCCGATCACGTGCGCTGCGCGCGGTTGGCGCGGCTGGCCGGATACGACGGCGTCGAGATCATGGGCGGCGAAGGCTTTCTGATCAACCAGTTCCTCGCGCCGCGCACCAACACCCGGACCGATCGCTGGGGCGGATCGGCGGCGAACCGGCGGCGATTCCCGGTCGAGGTCGCCGCACGGACCAGGGCCGCCGTCGGCGACGACCTGCTCATCATGTTCCGGATGTCGCTGGCCGAATTCGTCGAGGACGGGCAGACCTACGCCGAGATCATCGACCTGGCGAAGGAACTCGAAGCCGCCGGAGTCGACGTCATCAACACCGATATCGGCTGGCACGAGTCGCGGGTGCCGACGATCGTCACCTCGGTGCCACGTGCCGCGTTCGTCGGATACACCGCGGCGCTCAAGGAACATGTCTCGATTCCGGTGTGCGCGTCGAACCGGATCAACATGCCCGAGGTCGCCGAGCAGATCCTGGAGCGCGGCGAGGCGGACCTCATCTCGCTGGCCCGCCCGCTGCTGGCCGATCCGGAATGGGTGAACAAGGCCGCCGGATCGCGGGTGGACGAGATCAACACCTGCATCGCATGCAACCAGGCCTGCCTGGACCACACCTTCACCCGGCAGACCGTGTCCTGCCTGGTGAATCCCCGCGCGTGCCACGAGACGCTGCTGCAACTGCTGCCCACCAGGCGCGCCAAGCGCGTCGCCGTCGTCGGCGCCGGTCCCGCCGGGTTGTCGGCCGCGATCGGCCTGGCCGAGCGCGGGCACCAGGTGGAACTGTTCGAAGCCGAGGACCGGATCGGCGGACAATTCGACCTCGCCCGCCGCATCCCCGGCAAGGAGGAGTTCGACGAGACGATCCGGTATTACCGGCGCAAACTCGAACTCACCGGCGTCACCGTGCATCTGAATGCCCGGGCCACCGCCGAACAACTCGCCGCGGGTGGCTGGGACGAGGTGGTGCTGGCCACGGGCGTGCGCCCTCGAATTCCCGCGATCCCCGGCATCGATCACCCCACGGTGCTGTCCTATCCGGAACTGATCCGGCAGGAGAAGCCCGTGGGCAACCGGGTGGCCGTCGTCGGTGCGGGCGGAATCGGGTTCGACGTCGGCGAATTCTTGACCGCGGTCCACCAAGGCCCCCTCGCGCTCGACGAATGGCGCGACGAGTGGGGTGTCACCGACGACATCCACGCTCGCGGCCAGTTGCGAACCCCTCGGCCTGCCAGGGCGATCCGGGAAGTGACCTTGCTGCAACGCAAGTCGGGGCCGTTCGGACTGACCTTGGGTAAGACGACCGGCTGGATCCACCGCGCCGCGCTGGACGCGCGCGGAGTCCAGCAGATCGGCGGGGTCAACTACGAACGGATCGACGATCGCGGACTGCACGTCAGCTTCGGTCCGCAGCGGCAGGCGCCGCGCGTGATCGAAGTGGACAACGTGGTGGTGTGCGCGGGCCAGGAATCGGTCCGCGACCTGCACGGCCAGCTCGAATCGCGTGGCGTGCGGGTGCATCTTATCGGCGGCGCCGACGAAGCGAAGGAGCTCGACGCCAAGCGCGCCATCCAGCAGGGCACTCAGCTCGCGGCCGAACTCTGAATCCGCACGGCCCGGGGACCTGGTCCCCGGGCCGTCGGAATTCACCCGTTGCCGCCGCCCATCCGGACGAACGTGGCGGTCGCGGTCGCGTAGACCTTCCCCGCGGCATCGACGAGACGGCTCTCGGCGGTGGCCGTCGTCCGGCCGACGTGCACCGCCTCCGCGACCGCCTCCAACGCCCCCTGGTTATGCGAGACCCCGCGCACCAGATTGGACGTCATGCTCACCGTCGTGAGCATGGACTTGTCCTGCACCGACAGTTGCACCGCACCCCACATCGCGACGTCGAGCACCGTGCCGACCACGCCGCCACCGACCACACCGAGGAAGTTCACATGCCGCTCGTCCGGGGTGAGGCGCAGCGTCATCCGCCCCGGCGCGGCGTCGACGACCTCGATGTTGAGTAGTTTGGCCAGTGGCGGCAGCGGCAGTTCGCCGGTACGGATGCGCTCGACGAGTTCGTCCCTGGTGAGCTGGATCATGCCCAGCACGGCGATGCCGGGGTCGTCCCACTCCAGGTGCAGCGAGCGCACGCCATCGGTCACTTCGATCGCCGACACGTCGTCGGATGTCATGGCCTTCCTCTACTTTCCGCTGATCTGCTGGTCGATGAGAGCGAACAGTTCGTCCGCCGTGGCGGCCGCCTCGACGGCGTCGCGGCCCTGATCGGCGACCGGCGCGGGCTCGGGCGCGGGTTCGTCGATGGCGTCGGTCAGCGTCGCGCGGATCCGCTCGGCCAGCCGCGCCTTGTCCTCCTGCGACGGCAGGGTCGCCAGCAGCGCGGCGAGCGCGGCGATCTGGTCATCGATCGCCGAGGTGGTCGCGGTCGCTTCCCATTGCGACCGCAGCAGTTTCGCCACCGCGCTCGCCGTCGGGTAGTTGAACACCAGCGTCGAGGGCAGTCGCGTGCCTGTGCCCTCCGACAGCCGGTTGCGCAGCTCGACGCCGCCGAGTGAATCGAAACCCATCTCGTTGAACGGAGTTTCGGGATCGATCGCCGCCGCGGACTGGTATCCCAGCACCGCCGCGGCGTGTTCGCGGACGAATCCGAGCACCAGCGCGTCGCGTTCGTCCTCCGGCGCGGTGGCGAGCAGGTCGGCCAGCAGTCCGCCGGTGGCCGTTGCGCTGGAGACCCGGCGGGCGCGGCCGACGACCAAGCCGCCCAGCACTTCGGGCAGCAGCCCCGCACGCGCCTGCGCGGCCAGGGCGGACTTGTCGAATTCGACGCAGGCGACCATGGCCGCATCCGTGGCGAGCGCCGCGTCGAACAGCGCCGTACCGTCGGAGTCACCGAGGATCCGCAGACCCATACGCTCCAGCCGCGCCAGCGCGGCCCGGTCCATTTCGGCGGTCATGCCCGTGTCCTGGTTCCACAGACCCCAGGCGACCGACAAGGCGGGCAGCCCCTGCGCTCGCCGGGCCTGCGCGAGCCCGTCGAGGAACGCGTTCGCGGCCGCGTAGTTGCCCTGTCCGGGCGATCCGAGAATCGCCGCGGCCGAGGAGAACACGACGAACGCGGCCAGGTCGTGGCCCCGGGTGAGCTCGTCCAGGTGCAGCGCGCCGTCGACCTTGGGCGCGAGTACGCGATCGATCCGCTGAGCGGTCAGCGTCTCGATGGTGGCGTCGTCGATCAGGCCCGCGGAGTGGATCACCGCCGACAGCGGGTGCTCGGTCCCGATCGACTCGACCACGGTGGCCAAGGCCGCGCGATCGGCCACGTCGCACGCGGCGACCCGGGTGCGCGCACCGAGCCGTTCCAGCTCGGCGATCAGTTCCGCGACACCGTCGGCCGCCGCGCCGCGCCGCGACACCAGCAGCAGATGCCGGACACCGTGTGCGGTGACCAGGTGCCGCGCGATCACCGCGCCCAATCCGCTGGTTCCGCCCGTGATCAGCACCGTGCCATCGCCGAAAGCGCTCGTGCTGCGGATGTTTTCGGGTTCTTCGGTAGGTACGTCGCCATAGGCCAGGCGCGGGAGGTAGATCTCGCCCGTGCGGACCGCCACTTGGGCGTGCCCCGATTCCAGCACGCCGAGCACCGTCGCGGCGTCCAGGTCTCCGTCCTGGTCCAGCAGCACGATACGACCCGGCTGTTCCGACTGTGCGCTGCGGACCAAACCGGTGACGGCGGCGGCGGCCAGATCGACCGGTTCTCCGTTCAGGCCCGTCGCGCGGCGGGTCGCCACCACGAGGCGAGTGTCCGCCAGCCGCTCGAGCGACAACCAGGAGCGCAGCAGCTCCCAGGCGGTGCGGGTCGCCTCCCGCACCGTCCCGGGCTCGACCGGGTCAGCGGTGGCCGCAGGTCCCTCCGGGAGCGACCAGACGACGATATCCGGAACCTGTTCGGCCGCAGCGACTTCCGACGCGTCGAGGTAGTGACGGTCGACACCGGATACTCGCGCCTGCCCCATCGTCGCCACACGGTCGGGCACCGCCCGCAGCGCGGGTAGCTCCGCGCGCGTCCAGCTCAGCGTCAGGGGTGCCGTACGGCGTCCCGGATGCGCCGCGCCCAGCGCGTCGGCCGCGATCGGACGTGCGGAGACCGCATCGATGCGCGCGACGAGCGAGCCGGTGTCGTCCGCGATGTCGATCGTGACCTGCCCCTCGGCATCCCGGACGACGCGAACGCGCGCCGCGGTGACACCGGAGCGCCACAAGCGCACACCGGTGAAGGAGAAGGGCAACGGCACCTGCCCGGCGGGCAGGTCGCCGATCAGCTCGCCGAGCGCCGCGTGCAGGCATGCGTCCAGCAGCGCCGGATGGATGCCGAACGGAGCCGCCGCGACGCCCACGGATTCGTCGAGGGACACCTCGGCGAAGGTCTGCTCGCCGCGCGTCCACAACGCGGTGACGCCCTGGAAACCGGGACCGTAGTCGAAGCCGCGCTCCGCCAGCCGGTCGTAGAGCGACCCGTCCGACGGCTCCGCGCCGGACGGCGGCCACACCGGTTCGCTCCACACCGGCGCGTGGTCGTCGTCGGCGGTGGTCAGGACGCCGCTCGCATGCCGCACCCACGGGTCCGTGCCGTCGGACTCCCGATCGGCCGCGCGGGAGTGCACGGCGAATCCGCGCCGCCCTTGCTCGTCGCGCGCCCCGACGCTCAATTGGAGCTCGATCTCGGCGGTCGCGGTGAGCGGCAAGGGAGCTTGCAGCAGCAATTCGCCGACCACCCCGGCGTCCACCTGCGCGCCCGCGGCGAGCGCCATCTCCGCGAAGGCCGTCCCGGGCAGCAATACCGAGCCGAACACCGCGTGGTCGCCGATCCACGGCTGGGTGCGCGCGGAGAACCGGCCGGTGAACAACCATTCGTCCTTGCCCGCGACCGGCACCGCGCTGGTCAGTAATGGATGGCCGAACGAGCCGGTCACGACTTCGGGAGCCGGTCGCACCCAGTACCGGCGGCGCTGGAACGCGTACGTCGGCAATTCCACCCGTGCGTCAGCTCCCGGCAGCAGCGACCGCAGCCGCACCGGTGCGCCTGCCGCGAAGGACTGGGCGAGGAGCGTGACGAACTGGGTCACCTCGTCGACCGAACGCCTGGACGAGGCCGCCACCAGTGACTTCGCCGCCACTTCCGGACGCTCGGCCAAGCATTCTCCGGTCATCGCGGTGAGCGCGGCGTCCGGTCCGACTTCGATGAAACGCCGCACCCCGGAGTCGAGGAGGCTGCGCACCCCGGGCGCGAAGCGCACACAGCCGCGCACCTGCGCCACCCAGTAGCCCGGATCGCGTATTTCGTCGCCGGCCCGCGTGCCGGATACATTCGACACGATCGGCACGGTGGGCTCGCGATAGGTCAGTCCCTCCGCCACCGCGCGGAATTCGTCGAGGACGGGTTCCATCAGCATCGAATGGGACGCGTGGGAGATCCGCAGCAGGGTGTGCTTCCGTCCCGCCTCGGTCAGCCGCCGCCGCATCTCGTCGACGGCATCGGCGTATCCCGAGAACACCACCGACTCCGGACCGTTCACCGCCCCGATCGCGAGCCGGTCGGCGAGACCGGTCAGCAGTTCCTCCGCTTCCGTCTCCGACACCGCGGCCGCCAGCATCGCTCCACCGGCGGGCGCCGCGCCCATCAGTCGTCCCCGCGCCGCCACCAGCGCGCAGGCGTCGGTCAGCGACCAGACCCCGGACACGTAGGCCGCGACGAGTTCGCCCAGCGAGTGACCCGCGAGCAGGTCCGGTAGGAGACCGTACGACTCGAGCAGCCGGAACATCGCCACCTCGAAAGCGAACAGCGCGGGCTGCATCCAGTCCATCCGGTCCAGCACCCCGGCCTCGTCGGTGAACATCACCTCCCGCAGGGAACCCCCGAGATGCCGGTCGAACTCGGCGCACACCTCGTCCAGCGCGGTCGCGAACACCGGAAACGCCTGGTACAGACCGGCACCCATACCGACTCGCTGCGCGCCACCACCGGTGAAGAGGAAGGCCGTCGTACCCGGCACGGCCGGTGCCTCGACCGCGTGCGGCGACGTCGTTCCCGCCGCCAGCGCGGCCAGCCCGGCGAGCAGTTCCTCCCGATCGCGGCCGACGACCACGCCGCGGCGATCCAGCAGCGCGCGCGAGTCGAGCAGGGCACGCGCCACCCGCCCCGGGTCGATCTCCAGCGTATCGGCCAGCCAGGAGCGCAAGCGTTCGGCCTGACCGCGCAGGGCTTCCGCGGATTTCGCGGATACCACCAGCGGTACCACGCCGCCCGCTACCGGGCCGGAGTCCGCCGCCGGTCGCTCGGCACGCGTGGACGGTGGCGCCTCCTCGAGGATCACGTGCGCGTTCGTGCCGCTGATACCGAACGACGACACCCCCGCGCGTCGTATCCGGCTGCCCGAGGTCCACGATTCGGCGTCGGTCAGCACGCGCACCGATCCGGCCGACCAGTCCACATGCGGTGAGAGTTCCTCCGCGTGCAGGGTTCTCGGCAGCATCTCGTGGCGCAGCGCCTGCACCATTTTGATCACGCCGCCCACACCGGCCGCCGCCTGGGTGTGGCCGATGTTGGATTTGAGCGAACCGACACGCAGCGGACCTTCCGGGCGGCCCTGGCCGTAGGTGGCGAGCAACGCCTGCGCCTCGATCGGGTCGCCCAGTGTCGTTCCGGTGCCGTGCGCTTCCACGGCATCCACGTCCGACGGCCCGAGCCCGGCATCGGCCAGCGCCGCCGCGATCACCCGCTCCTGCGACGGACCGTTCGGCGCGGTGAGACCGTTGCTGGCGCCGTCCTGGTTCACCGCGCTGCCGCGCACCACCGCGAGCACGTTGTGGCCGAGTCGCCGTGCGTCCGAGAGCCGTTCGACCACCAGGACGGCCGCGCCCTCCGCCCACGCCACACCGTCGGCGGCGGCCGAGAACGATTTGCACCGCCCGTCCGGCGCCAGTCCGCGCTGGCGGGAGAATTCCACGAAAACCGTGGGCGTGGCCATCACCGTCGCACCGCCCACCAGGGCGAGCGAACTCTCCCCCTGTCGCAGCGCACGGCACGCCACGTGCAGTGCCACCAGCGAGGACGAGCACGCCGTATCCACAGTCATCGCGGGGCCTTCCAGACCGAGCGAATAGGCGATGCGTCCCGAGACCACGCTGGCCGCCGAGCCGGTGCCCACGTAGCCTTCGGCCTCGGGTCCGGCCTTGCGGGTCAAGACCTCGTAGTCCTGGTACATCACCCCGGTGTAGACGCCGGTGTCGGTGCCCCGCAGCGACGTCGGATCGATGCCCGCGTGCTCGAGCGCTTCCCACGACACCTCCAGCAGCAAACGCTGCTGCGGGTCCATCGCGTTCGCCTCCCGCGGGCCGATGCCGAAGAATCCGGCGTCGAAATCGGCCGCGTCCGTCAAGAACCCGCCCTCGTTCACGTAGGAGGTTCCGGTGTGTTCGGGATCGGGATCGATCAGGCGATCGAGATCCCAGCCGCGATCGGCGGGAAACTCGGAAATGGCGTCCGTCCCCGAGGCCACCAGGTTCCACAGATCGTCCGGCGACGCGACTCCGCCGGGGTACCGGCAGGCCATGCCGACGATCGCGATCGGTTCGTCGGCTCGCGCGCGCTTCCGCGTCGGGCGGACGCCCTGCCCCGCGCCGTCGATCCGGGAACGCAGCAGCCGGGCGACCGCCGCGGACGTCGGGTGATCGAAGGCCAGCGTCGACGGCAGACGCAGACCGGTGGCCTTGGTGAGGCGGTTGCGCAGGTCCACCGCGCCCAGCGAATCGAAGCCCAGTTCGCTGAACGGCTTGTCGGCCTCGATCTGTTCGCCCGTGGCGTGTCCAAGTACCTCGGCGACCTGATGGCGCACGAAATCCAGCACGATCGCGTCGTGCCGGTCCGGTGGCGCCGACGCGAGCCGCTCGGCCAGTTCGCCGCCGCCCTCGGCACGGCGCGGTGCCGCTACCAGCGAACGCAGCAGCGGCGGCAGCAGATCCGCGCGGGCCTGCGCGGACAATGCCGCGGTATCGAAGTCCACGGCGGCGACCAGCGGCATCTGCGCGCCCGCCGTCCGGTCGAACAGCGCGAGCCCGTCGGACTCGGCCAAGGGGCGGAAGCCCATGCGGGACAAGCGGTCCAGGCCCGCGCGTCCCAGTTCGGCGGTCATCCCGCCGCTCTGGTTCCACGGGCCCCAGGCAACCGAGACCGCGGGCAGGCCCGCCGCAACGCGCCGCCGGGCCAGCGCGTCCAGCACCGAGTTCGCGGCGGCATAGTTGCCCTGGCCCGCCGAGCCAAGGACCGCCGCGATCGAGGAGAACAGCACGAACGCCGACAGATTCCGGTCACGGGTGAGTTCGTCCAGGTGTAGTGCGGCGTCGACCTTCGGCGCGAACACCCGCTCGATCCGGTCGGGCGTGAGTGCGTCGAGCGTCGCGTCGTCCAGGACGCCGGCGGCATGGACGACGGCGGTCAGCTCCGGACCGTCGGCCAGCTGGTCGAGCAGGGCGCGCACCGCGGCGCGGTCGCCGACGTCGCAGGCCAGTACCCGCGGCCGAGCACCGAGTCCGGCCAGTTCGGCCACCAGTTCGCGCACACCGTCGGCCCGTTCGCCGCGGCGTGACACCAGAACGAGATCCCGCACACCGTGGGTCGCGACCAGGTGCCGGGCCACCAGCGCGCCCAACCCACCGGTCCCGCCGGTGATCAGCACCGTGCCTCGGCCCAGGGTGACGGCCGCGCCGGGCGCGTCGTCACGCCGGGCGAGCCGGGGCGCGACCAGCTCGCCGCCACGCGCCGCGAGCTGCGGCTCGTCGGTCGCGAGGGCCGCCGAGATCAGCTCGGGCCCAATGACCGCGTCGCTCTCGGCGTCCACCAGCATGATCCGGCCGGGATGCTCCGACTGCGCGCTGCGCAGCAGGCCCCAGAGCGCAGCGGCCGCCAGATCCGGATCCTCGCCGGGCAGTCCGGCGCCGTTACGGGTCACCGCGACCAGCCGGGTGTCGCCGGACTCGGGGAGGCGTAACCAGGACCGCACCGCCGCCAGCGCGGTGTTCACGCTCCGGCGCACCCGGTCGGCCTCGGTGCTGACGGCGTGCCCGGGACCGGACTCGGCGAACCACACCACGGCGTCGGGCTGCGCTCGGGTGTCCGCTCCCGGGGTGTCGGTATCCGCGGCCGCTACCAGCGCGGCCATATCCGAATAGTGTTCCTCGAAAGCGGATTCCGACGGTCCGCCGACCGCCGCCAGCCGCACCGCGCCGGACCCGGCGCCGGAAGCCACCGTGGCCCACCGCACATCGTAGAGACGGTGGGGTCCGGCGGAGCGCGCGCTGCGCACCGCGTCGCTGTCGACCGGCCGCGCCCGCAGCGCATCGATCGTCAGCAGCAACGCGTCCGTATCGTCGCGGAGCTCTACCCGCGCCCCTTCGGCGCCCGTCCGCCGGATCAGCACGCGTGCCGCGCTCGCGCCACCGCGATACAACCGCACGCCGGTGAACGAGAACGGCAGCGGCGCCTGGTTGTCGGCGAAATCAGCGGACAATAGGTCGACGGCGGCGTGCAACGCGGCATCCAGTAGTGCGGGGTGCACGCCGAAGCGCGAAGCGTCCGAATCGGTCTCGCCGAGCCGCACCTCGGCCACGACGGAGTCGCCGCGGCGCACGAACCGGCGCACGCCCTGGAAGGCGGGTCCGTAGTCGAGACCGCGGGCGGCCAGTTGGTCGTAGAGCGCCGCTCCGGTGGTCGCGTCGTCGTCCTGGAACGGGTCGTCCGTATCAGCGGGCACCGCCGCGTTTCCCGTGTCGGGAGCGAGTACACCGCGGGCGTGCGTGGATCCGGCGGTCGGGTCGCCGACGGCCCGCGAAGCGATGACGAAGCGCCTGCGCCCGGCGTCGTCGGGCGATTCGACACTGATCTGGATATCTACTTCGGTTCCCTCGTCCAGCCGCAGCGGCGCCTCCAGGACCAGCTCGTCGATCGTCCCGGCATCCACTCGCGCGCAGGCTGCCAACGCGAACTCCACGAACGCGGTCCCGGGCAACAGCACCGTGCCGAACACCGTGTGATCGGCCAGCCACGGCTGCGACGCCGTGGACAGGCGACCGGTGAACAGCCACTCGTCCGTACCGGCCAGGGCCAGCGCCGCGCCGAGCATCGGGTGGTCCATCGCCGTCAGTCCGGCGCGGCCCACATCGCCGATGCCGTCGGTCGGCGGCAACCAGTACCGCTGACGCTGGAACGCGTAGGTGGGCAACGGGACCCGGCGCGCAGGCCGACCGGTGAACACCGGGCTCCAGTCCACGTCGGCGCCCGCGGCGTGGGCGGCGGCCAGGAACGCGGTGAACTGTCCGACCTCGTCCGCGCCGCGTCGTGCGGCGGCGACCACCGCGCAGCGGGCCTCGATATCGGGTTGTTCGGTCAAGCATTCGCGGGTCATCGCGGTCAGCACCGCGTCGGGACCGATCTCCAGGAATCGTCGCACCCCGCCGGCGGCCAGCGCCTGGACTCCCGGGGCGAACCGCACGGCCGCCCGGACCTGACGGACCCAGTACTCCGGATCGGTCAGCTCGTCGGCGGCCGGTGCGCCCGAAACGTTCGAGACGATCGGGATCGTCGGCTGCCGGTAGGTCACACCGCGGGCCACGGCACGGAACTCGGCCAGCATCGGTTCCATCCGCGCCGAATGGAAGGCATGGCTCACGCGCAGCCGGTTCGTCCGACGGCCCTGAGCGGCGAAGAGCCGCTCGACCTCGGCGACGGCGTCGGCGTCACCGGACAACACCACGGAAGCGGGCCCGTTCACGGCGGCCACGGACACCCGGCCCGCGTACCCGTCGAGCGCGGCCGACGCCTCCGCTTCCGGCGCCGCCACGGCCAGCATCGCGCCGCCGGCGGGCAGTGCGCCCATCAACCGCCCGCGCGCCGCCACCAGCGCACACGCGTCGGGCAGCGACCACACTCCGGCGACATACGCCGCCGCGAGCTCACCGATGGAATGGCCGAGCAGCACATCCGGTGTCAGGCCGAACGATTCGGCGAGCCGGTACAGCGCCACCTCGTAGGCGAACAGCGCGGGCTGGGTGTACTCGGTCCGATCCAGCGGGCCCGGCGCGCTGTCGCCGTCCGCCGCCTCGGCGCGGAGCAGGTCCCGCAGCGAACGTCCGAGCAGCGGATCGAATTCGGCGCAGACTCGGTCCAGCTCCGCCGCGAACACCGGGAACGTCGCGTACAGTTCCCGTCCCATCCCGGCGCGCTGCGCACCCTGGCCGGTGAACAGGAACGCCGTGCGTCCCGATCCGGCGCGGTCCTCGACCACACCGGGCGCGGAACGACCCTCGGCGAGTGCCGCCAGACCGGCCAGGAGTTCGTCACGGTCGCGGCCGACGACCGCTCCGCGCCACTCCAGCCGGGCACGGGAGGTGAGCAGCGAGTGCGCGATATCCCGGGCGTCCGTTTCCGGGTCGTCCGCCATCCACTGTCGCAAGCGATCCGCCTGCGCCCGCAGCGCCGCACCGGAACCGGCCGACAGTAGCAACGGGATGTGCTGCAGAGCAGCGTGATTCGACCCGGTCCCCGCCGTGGTAGCGGGCTCGGGCTCCCCTTCCGCGGCGGGCTCGGCGGGCGCTTCCTCGAGGACGACGTGGGCGTTGGTGCCGCTGGCGCCGAACGACGACACGCCCGCGCGCCGGACCCGGGCACCGGCGGGCCACGGCTCGCTGTCCCGCAGCAGCCGCACGGTGCCCGCGGACCAGTCCACATGGGGGGTGGGCGCATCGATGTGCAGGGTCTTCGGCAGCATCTCGTGCCGCATGGCCTGCACCATCTTGATCACTCCGCCGACACCGGCCGCGGCCGAGGTGTGGCCGATATTGGATTTCAGCGATCCCAGACGCAGCGGCGCGTCGGCCTGCCGGGCGCCGTAGGCCGCGATCAGTGCCCTGGCTTCGATCGGATCGCCCAGCATCGTGCCCGTGCCGTGCGCCTCCACCGCGTCGACGTCCGCGGGCTCGAGCCCCGCGTCGCGCAACGCCTGCCCGATCACGGCTTCCTGCGACCGGCCGTTCGGCGCGGTCAGTCCGTTGCTGGCGCCGTCCTGGTTGATCGCGCTGCCGCGCACGACCGCCAGGACGGTGTGCCCGAACCGCCGTGCGTCGGAGAGCCGTTCGAGCACAAGCACGCCGAGTCCCTCGGAGAAACCCGTCCCGTCGGCCGCCGCCGCGAAGGCCCGGCACCGTCCGTCGGGTGAGAGGGCGCGCTGCCGCGCGAACGCGATGAGCAGCGACGGGTCCGACATCACGGTGACGCCGCCTGCCAGGGCCAGGGTGGCGTCACCGTTGCGCAGCGCTCGGCACGCGAGATGCAGGGCGACCAGCGATGACGAGCATGCCGTATCGATCGAGACGGCAGGACCTTCCAGCCCGAGGGTGTAGGCGATCCGGCCCGACAGCACGCTGTTGGAAACACCCAGATAGGCGTGGCCTTCCGTTTCGGCCGTGATATTCGGGGAGCCGACGCGGGGCCCGTAGTTCTGGTGGGCAACCCCGGCGAACACGCCGGTGTCGCTACCGCGCAGCGAGGCCGGGTCGATCCCGGCGTCTTCCAGCGCTTCCCACGCCGCCTCTAGCATCAGGCGCTGCTGCGGGTCCATCGCGGCGGCCTCGCGCGGGCTGATGCCGAAGAAACCCGCGTCGAAATCGGCGACGGAATCGAGGAAACCGCCCTCCCGCGTGTAGACCGTGCCCGGCACGTCCGGGTCGGGATCGAACAATCGCTCCAGGTCCCAGCCACGGTCGGACGGATACACCCCGACGGCGTCCACGCCGGCGGCGGCGACGCGCCACAGGTCCTCGGGTGAACGGACGCCGCCGGGGTACCGGCAGGCCATACCGACGATGGCGATCGGCTCCCGTGTCCGGTCGGTGAGTTCGCGCAGGTGTTGTTTGGTCTCGTAGAGCTCCTTCGCCGTCTTCTTGAGATAGCGGCGTAGCTCGTCGGTGTCGGCCATCGGTGGGGCTCCTGATCGTGCGAGGTCAGCTGAGGTTGTCGATGAACTCGAAGAGTTCGTGATCGTCCGCGGTGTCCAGGTGGTCGGCGTCGCCGCCCGGATCGGCGGCGCCGGCGTCCCTGCCTTCGAGTTCACGCAGCAGGGCGGACAATGTGGTCGCCAGGGAGGACCGGTCGGCGGCGGAGAGTTCGGCGGAGGCGAGACTGTGGGCCAGCGCTTCGACTTCGGCGGCGAGCCGTTTCGCCGGGTCCTCCACCGGAGCGATCTCCTGGCGGAGATAGCCCGCCAGGTCCCTCGGAGTCGGGTAGTCGAACATCGCCGTCGCGGGCACCTGGACGCCCGCGGCCGATTTCAACCGGTTGCGGAATTCCATGACACCGAGTGAGTCGAATCCGATGTCGCTGAAGGGTTTGTCGGCGGCGATCGTCTCGGCGTCGCTCCCGAGAACCGCCGCGGCTTCGGCGCGGATCAGATCGAGGACGACGCGGTCCTGCTCGGCGGTCGACAGGCCCGCAAGGCGGTTCACCGGTTGCGGCGATCCACCCACCACGGTCTCGGCTCGGCGCCGGTCGGGTCCGACCAGGTCGCGCATGATCGGCCGCGGGTCGTGATCGGCGATCTCCGTGAGCGCGGACCGGTCGATGCGGGCCGCCACGAACGCGGCCCTGCTACCTGACAGCGCGGCGTCGAACAGCGCCATCCCCTCGCGCTCGCCCAACGGCGGGAAACCCTCCCGCCGCAAACGGGCGAAGTCGGCGTCAGCGAGTGTCCGCGTCATGCCGGTGCTCTGCTGCCACGGCCCCCACGCGATCGACGTCGCGGGCAGGCCGTTCACCCGCCGATGCTGCGCCAGCGCGTCCAGGAACACATTCGCCGCCGCGTAATTCGCCTGCCCCGCATTACCGATCACACCCGCGACCGACGAATACAACACGAACATCGACAGATCCAGATGCCGCGTCGCCTCGTGCAGATTCCACGCCGCATCCACCTTCGGCCGCAACACCTCCGCGATCCGCTCCGCCGTCATGTTCTCCAGCAGCGCGTCAGCCAGCACCCCGGCCGCGTGCACGACACCGGTCAACCGATGCTCCGGCGGGATCGCCGCCACTACCGCATCCAACGAATCCCGGTTCGCCGCATCGCAAGCGACCATGTCCACGTGCGCGCCGAGAGCGACGAGCTCGTCGCGCAACTCCCCCGCACCCGGTGTATCCGGGCCGCGTCTGCTCGCCAGCACCAGCCTGCGCACCCCGTACTCGGTGACCAGATGCCGAGCCGCCAACGCACCCAACCCACCGATACCACCGGTGATCAACACCGTCCCCTCAGGCCGCAACGGCGCGGGCACCGTCAGCACGTTCTTGCCGATATGCCGAGCCTGACTCATGAATCGCAATGCCTCGGGCACATCCCGGATGTCCCATGCGGTGAGTGGAGACGCAGTGAGGACACCCGCCTCGAACAGATCGACGATGCGGGTCAAGATCTCGTGGAGCCGATCGGGCGCCAGGTCCATGAGCATGAAACCGGTGTAGGCGACTCCGGGATGTTCGGTGGCTACCTGTGCCGGATCACGCCGATCCAGCAACCCCATCTCCACGAACCGGCCACCCGGCCCCAACAACCGCAACCCCGCATCCACGAACTCACCCGCCAACGAATCTAACACCACATCCACACCACCACCCGCCACCGCACGAAACTTCCCCTCGAACTCCACCGACCGCGAATCACCGATCTCACCGTCACCAAAACCCAACCCCCGCAACACACCCCACTTCGACCGACTCGCCGTCACCAACAACCGCGCACCCAACCACCGCCCCAACTGCACCGCAGCCAACCCCACCCCACCCGTAGCCGCATGCACCAACACCCGCTCCCCAGCGCGCACCCCTGCCACATCCACCAATCCGTAGAACGCCGTCGCGAACACCGCGGGTACCGCCGCCGCCTCCGCGAACGACCACCCCGCAGGCATCCGCACCACCAATCGGCGATCAACCGCCACCACCGACCTCACACCCGACAGGAACCCGAAGACTCGATCTCCCGGCACGAGGTTCGTCACGTCGGAACCCACCTCGACCACCACACCGGCGCCCTCCACACCCAGCGCAGCGTCCGGATCGGGGTAGGTGCCGAGCGAGACGAGTACGTCCCGGAAGTTCAGGCCCACCGCCATCGTGCGCACCCGCACCTGCCCCGGAGCCAGTGGCTCCCACGCGTCCCGAAGTACGCGCAGGCCGAAATTGTCCGCGGTCAGGGTGCCTTTCCCGGTCGGCGCGAACGACCATTCCCGGTGGTCGGAAGTCCCGGCGACCAATAGCTCCGCGCCACGCAGGCGGGCGTCATCCGCGCGCCCGGCACGGTGGAGACGCGGTGCGTGCGGAATGCCGCCGCGGACGGCGAGTTGCGGTTCGGCGTTCAGAGTCAGCGCCAGGACGACGCTCTCCCGGTAATCGGCCCAGTCGCCGACGTCGACGAGCAGGATCCGCTCCGGGTGCTCGCTCTGGGCGGTGCGCAGCATTCCCCACGCCGCTCCCGCGGCCGGGTCGACGGACTCACCGGCATGGACCGGCGCCGCCCGCCGGGTCACCACCACGACCCGACCCTCTCGTTCCAGCAGCTCTCGTACGCGACTCGTCGTCGCGGTCACCACCGCTCGCACAATCGCGGGCAGCTCACCCTTCTCGGCCTCGGTTTCGAGGCGGACCACCGTCGCGTCCGCGCCCGCGACCTGCACGGTCTCGAGATCACCTGCGACTTCCCAGGCCGCGGTCACGCTCGGCTCGACGGCGGGCAGTGCGATCCAGTCGATGCCGTAGCCGGAGGCGCGGCGGCGCACCGACGCGAACACATCGGCCGAGAGCCTGCGCAGGCTCAACGCACCGATCACGGCCACGGGCCGCCCCGAGACATCGCTGAGCGTCACCGCGATTCGGGTTTCTCCCGCCGCTACGGCGGATACGGCGGCGTGGACTCGCACCGTGGTCGCTCCGGCCGCGTACAACCTGACGTTCTCCCACGAGTGCGGCACGGCCACCGCACCGTCCTCCGATTCGGCCAGCCCACCGAGCAGGACGGAGTGCAGCGCCGCGTCCAGCAGCGCCGGATGCACTCCGTACCCGCCGATCTGCGATCGAGCGGACTCGGGCAGCACGACCTCGGCGAAGACCTCACCGTCGCCGCGCCACAGCGCGGAAAGCCCCCGGAACGCGGGGCCGTACTCGTAGCCGAGCTCGGCCAGATCCGCATACGCGCCGGTGAGTTCACGCGCGGTCGAGCCTGCCGGTGGCCAGCTCGTCGCCACCGACGCGGCTGACGGGCCATCCGCTCGCGCGGCCACCGTCGCGGTCGCGTGACGTACCCACTCGGCAGAGTCGGCACCGGGCTCCTCGCCGTCCCGCGACCGCGAATACACCGTGACCGCCCGTGCACCGGATTCATCCGGCCCACCGGCGACCACCCGCAATTCGACGGCACCCGCCGCGGGCACCGGCAAGGGCGCCTCGATCACCAGCTCCGACACCGCGGGACAGTCCACTGCCGCGCCCACGTGCAAGACGAGTTCGACGAAGGCGGCGCCGGGGAACACGACAGCCCCGCCGACCGCGTGATCGGCCAGCCACGGATGATCCGCTCCGGACAATCGCCCGGTGAACACGACATCCGGCGAATCCGGCAACCGCACCAGAGCGCCCAGCAGTGGATGACCCGCGTCGTCCAGTCCCGAGCGCGAGACATCCGCCACCCGGACCGGTGGCAACCAGTACCGCCGATGCTCGAACGCGTAGGTCGGCAGTGCTACCCGCTCGACCGCGCGGCCCGCGAACAGCGGCGTCCAGTCCACCGGCACTCCTCCGGCGGTGGCCTGCGCCAGCGCGGTCACGAGCTGGTCCGGCTCGTCGGTCGAGCGCCGAGCGGCCGCGACCACGATCGATTCCGCTTCCGCGTCGGGCTTTTCGGCCAGACACTGCCGAACCATGGCGGCCAGCACGGCATCCGGGCCGACCTCGACGAACCGCCGGACGCCGTCGTCGATCAGGGTGGCGATCCCCGGTGCGAAGCGGACGCACCCGCGCACCTGGGCGACCCAGTAGTCCGGGTCGGTCGGTTCGGCATCGATCAGGGCGCCCGACACATTCGACACGATCGGCAGGGACGGCCGATGGTAGGTCAAGCCTCGGGCCACCCGGCGGAATTCGTCCAGCATCGGTTCCATCGCCGCCGAATGGAACGCATGGCTCACCCGCAGCCGTGAAGTCCGCGCGTTCGCCGTGGCCAGCCGGTCGGCGATCGCGGCGATCGCGGCGGCCGCGCCGGAGAACACCACCGCTCCCGGACCGTTCACCGCGGCCAGCGAAACCTCACCGGCGAACTCGTCGAGCAGATCCACCGCCTGTTCTTCGGGGATCGCCGCGGCCAGCATCGCGCCGCCGCCGGGCAATGCGCCCATCAACCGCCCACGCGCCACCACCAGCGCGCACGCGTCCGGCAGTGACCACACCCCGGCGAGATACGCGGCGGTCAGTTCGCCGATCGAATGTCCGATGAGCACGTCCGGAACGACGCCGAACGATTCCAGCAGCCGGAACAGCGCCACCTCGAACCCGAACAGGGCGGGCTGGGTGAACTCGGTCCGCTCCAGCAGACCGGCGCCGTCCGGGTCGAAGACCAACTCCCGCAGCGACCGGCCGAGCAGCGGATCGATATGGGCGCAGATCTCGTCGAAGGCCGTGGCGAACACGCCGAACGCCGCGTACAGACCGGCGCCCATCCCGGCGCGTTGAGCGCCCTGCCCGGTGAACAGGAACGCCGTCCGGCCCGCCCCATTCGTCTTCGCCGCGATCGCGCCCGGGCTGCCTGCGGCCAATTCGGCCAGCCCGGCCAGCAGTTCGTCCCGGTCGCGTCCGACGACGGCGCCGCGCCACGGCAGTTGCGCACGGGTGGTGAGCAGCGCGTGGGCGGTGTCCCATGGTGTGGCGTCGGGGTGGCGGATCGACCACTGCCGTAGCCGCTCGGCCTGCGACCGCAGGCCCGACTCGGATTCGGCCGACACCAGCCAGGGCACGACCGTCTCGATGCGAGGCCCGGGAGCGGGCACGATCGGTGACAGCCCCGCCGCGGGCGCCTCTTCCAGAATGACGTGCGCGTTGGTGCCGCTGACGCCGAAGGACGACACGCCCGCCCGGCGGACCCGGTCCCCGATGGGCCACGCCTCTGCCTCGGTCAGCAGTCGCACGGCGCCCGCCGACCAGTCCACATGCGGGCTCGGCTCGTCCGCGTGCAGTGTCTTCGGCAGGGTTTCGTGCCGCAGCGCCTGCACCATCTTGATCACGCCACCGACGCCCGCGGCGGCGATGGTGTGGCCGAGATTGGATTTCACCGACCCGATGAGCAGCGGGCGACCGGCGCGGTCGCGCCCGTAGGCATTGATCAGGGCCCGGGCTTCGATCGGATCGCCCAACGTCGTCCCGGTTCCGTGCGCCTCCACCGCGTCGACATCCGCGGGCGTCAACCCCGCGTCGGCCAGCGCCGCCCCGATCACCCGCTCCTGCGACGGACCGTTCGGCGCGGTCAGGCCATTGCTCGCACCGTCCTGGTTGATCGCGCTACCGCGCACGAGAGCGAGCACGGTGTGCCCGAGGCGCTGGGCATCGGACAGCCGTTCGAGCACGAGCACCCCCACGCCCTCGGCGAATCCGACGCCGTCGGCGTCGGCGGAGAACGATTTGCAGCGTCCATCGGGCGCCAGGCCGCGCTGGCGGGCGAAGTCGACGTAGAGATACGGATCGGCCGCGACGGTCACACCGCTGGCCAGTGCCAGCGAGGTCTCTCCGTCGCGCAGGGCGCGGGTGGCCTGATGCAGGGCGACCAGCGACGAGGAGCACGCGGTGTCCACGGTGACGGCCGGGCCTTCGAAACCGAAGACGTAGGCCACCCGGCCGGAGATCACGCTGTGCGTGGTGCCGGTGAGGCGGTAGCCCTCCAGTTCTCCGGTGACCCGGTCGCCGTAGCCGGATGAGCACGCTCCGGCGAAGACGCCGGTATCGCTGCCACGCAACGCGACCGGGTCGACACCGGCATTCTCGAGCGCCTCCCAGGTCGCTTCCAGCAGCAAGCGCTGCTGGGGGTCCATGGCGGACGCCTCCCTGGGACCGATGCCGAAGAAACCGGCGTCGAAATCACCGGCGTCCGCGAGGAATCCGCCGCGGCGGGTGTAGGAGGTACCCGGTTTGTCCGGGTCGGCGTCGAACAGTCGCTCGAGATCCCAGCCGCGGTCGGTGGGGAAGTCTCCGCTGGCGTCCACGCCGGCGACCAGCAGGTCCCAGAGACTCTCCGGTGAGGTGACCCCGCCGGGGAAGCGGCAGCTCATGCCCACGATGGCGATCGGTTCGTCGACCGCGCGGTCCCGGCGTGGCGCCTGTTCGGCGGGTTGCTCGGCGGCGGTCGGCGCCGCCAGAGAGCGCACCAGCTTCGCCATAGCTGTGGCGGTCGGATGGTCGAAGACCAGCGTCGACGGCAGTTGCAGACCGATGGCTTCGGACAGCCTGTTGCGGAATTCCATGACACCGAGTGAGTCGAAGCCGATGTCGCGGAACGGTTTGTCCGCCGGGATCGACTCGGCGCTCGTATGTCCCAGCACCGCCGCCGCCTGGGCGCGGATGAGATCGAGGACGATGCGGTCCTGTTCGGCAGCCGAGCGACCCGCCAGCCGCGTGGCCAGTTCCGGCCGCTGCGCCACCGCACCGGCGACCCTGCGTCGGGACGGCCGCACCAAATCGCTTGTCAGGGCACGGGATTTGGTTTCCGCCAGTGCGTCACGGTCGACGCGGACAGCCACGAACGACGACGCGCCGCCCGCGAGTGCCGCGTCGAACAGGGCCATCCCCTCGCGCTCGCCCAACGGCGGGAAACCCTCCCGCCGCAAACGGGCGATATCAGCATCACCCAACGCGCCCGTCATACCGGTGCTGCGACTCCACAACCCCCACGCGATCGACGTCGCGGGCAGGCCGTTCACCCGCCGGTGTTGTGCCAGCGCATCCAGGAACATGTTCGCCGCCGCGTAATTCGCCTGTCCCGCATTACCGATCACACCCGCGATCGACGAATACAACACGAACATCGACAGATCCAGATGCCGCGTCGCCTCGTGCAGATTCCACGCCGCATCCACCTTCGGCCGCAACACCTCCGCGACCCGCTCCGCCGTCAAGCCGGTGAACAGGCCGTCGGCCAGCACACCCGCGGCGTGGACGACGCCGGTCAGGGGATGCTCGGACGGGATCGCCGCGAGCGTCGTCTCGAGTGCGTCCCGGTCCGCCGCGTCACAGGCGACGACCTCCACGTGCGCACCCAGAGCCTCGAGCTCTTCGCGGAGTTCGGCCGCACCGGGCGTTTCCGGGCCGCGTCGGCTCGCCAGCACCAGCCTGCGCACCCCGTACTCGGTGACCAGATGCCGAGCCGCCAACGCACCCAACCCACCGGTACCACCCGTGATCAATACCGTGCCCTCAGGCCGCAACGGTGTAGGCGCGGTCAGCACGTTCTTGCCGATATGCCGAGCCTGACTCATCAACCGCAACGCCTCCGGCGCCTGCCGCAGATCCCATGCGGTGAGCGGGGACGGCGTCAAGATCCCGGCCTCGAACAGCTGCACAACCGTTGTCAGGATCTCCCGCAGCCGTTCCGGCGCCACCTCCAGCAGGACGAAACTGTCGTACCGCACCCCGGGGTGGTCGGCGGCTACCTGCTCGGGATCACGCCGATCCAGCAACCCCATCTCCACGAACCGGCCACCGGGCCCCAGCAACCGCAACGAGGCGTCCACGAACTCACCCGCCAACGAATCCAATACCACATCCACACCACCCAGCCCCGTACGGAACTTCCCCTCGAAATCGAGCGACCGCGAATCACCGATCTCACCTCACCAAAACCCAACCCCCGCAACACACCCCACTTCGGACGACTCGCCGTCACCACCAACCGCGCACCCAACCACCGCCCCAACTGCACCGCAGCCAACCCCACCCCACCCGTCGCCGCATGCACCAACACCGTCTCTCCACCGCGTGTCCCCGCGATATCCACCAATCCGTAGAACGCCGTCGCGAACACCGCGGGTACGGCCGCCGCCTCCGCGAACGACCACCCCGCAGGCATCCGCATCACCAACCGGCAGTCCGCCACCACGACCGACCCCACACCGGTCAAGAACCCGAAAACACGTTCGCCCGGCACGAGATTCGGCACTTCGGAACCCACCTCGACCACCACACCGGCGCCCTCCACACCCAGCACAGCGTCCGGATCGGGGTACATGCCCAAGGCGATCAAGGCGTCGCGGAAATTGAGACCGACCGCCCGCAGCGCCACCCGGACCTCGCCGGGTCCGAGCGGCCGCGACGCGTCCGGCGTCTCGGTCAGCGTCAGGTTGTCGCCGGTCAGGGCACCTTTGCCATGGTGGGTCAGCGCCCACGCCGAAGCCCGCGTCGCCACGCTCGCGTTCCCGACGTCGCCCGCTGCCCGGTGCAAGCGCGGAACGTGCGCGACACCACGACGGACGGCGAACTGGGGTTCGGTGCTCGTGGTCATCGCGAGCGCGACGCTCTCCCGATATTCGGCCCAGTCGTCGACGTCGACGAGAAGAAGCCGATCCGGGTGCTCGGTCTGTGCGGTGCGCAGCAACCCCCACGCCGCGGCCGCGATCGGATCCACCGACTCACCCGGATGCACCGCCACGGCCTGGCGGGTCACCACGACGATAGGCGTCTCCCGCTCCAGCAACCGCTGCACCCGCGTGGTCACCGCGGTCACTACATCCCGTACCGATTCCGGCACAGTGCCGCCCGCGGCCTCGTCGAGCCGGATCACCGTCGCCACCCGTCCCTCGACGCGCACGGTGTCGCCGTCTTCGGCTTCGCTCCAGACCCCGGCGGCCGCGACTTCCGGCGCGGACGACGCGACCCACTCCACCCGGTAGCCGAGTCCCTCGCTGCGCGGCCGGGACCGTCCGAGCGCCTCGACCGGGATCGGGCGCATGGTCAACGCGCCCACCTCGGCCACCGGCAGGTCCGAGGTATCGGTGAGGGTCACCGCGATCCGCGGTCCGGCGGACGGGGAGCCGGACAGGGACGCGTGGACCCGCAGCGTGGTCGCTCCCGTCGCGTACAGCCTGACGTTCTCCCAGGAGAACGGCACCGCGACCGTCCCATCCGGCACGTCGGAGACGAGCCCGCCGAGCAGGACCGCGTGCAGCGCCGCGTCCAGCAATGCCGGATGTACGCCGAATTCGGCGGCGCCGGCGCGGCCGGGCTCCGGCAGTGTCACTTCGGCGAAGACTTCGCCGTCACCGCGCCACAGGGCGGTCAGTCCCTGGAACACCGGACCGTATTCGTAGCCACGCTCGGCCAACTCCGGGTAGACAGCGGAGATATCGATCGCGGCCACAGCGGCCGGTGGGCGGACGGCCACGACCGACGCCTCGGCCGCATCCGCTTCGGCGGTGATCGTGGCGACGGCGTGCCGGACCCACGGCGTGCCCGAGCTCCGGTCGGCCGCATCGTGCCCGACACGGGATGCGGCCTCGTCCGACCGGGAGTACACCGACACCCTGCGCCTGCCCGACTCGTCCGGTGCGGCGGCCACCGCCCGTAGCTCGACGGTCCCCGACGACGGCACCACCAAGGGCGCCTCGAGCACCAGTTCCGACACCCGCGTGCACTCGACCACCGCGCCGACGTGCAGGACGAGCTCCACGAAGGCGGTTCCGGGGAGCAACGCCACACCCGCGACAGCGTGATCGGACAGCCACGGATACGCCGAACGCGACAGCCGGCCGGTGAACACCGCCTCGTCGCTGTCCGGCAGCCGGACCATCGCCGCCAGCAACGGATGCGCCGCCTCGTCCAGACCCGACTGCCGAATATCCGGCACACCGCCAGGCGCCAGCCAGTGCCGCTTGCGCTCGAACGCGTACCGCGGCAAGTCCACCCGGGTGGCGACGGGCGCCAATGCCCGTGCGGCCAGGTCGATACCGGCACAGTGGGCGCGCGCCAGCGCGAGCGAGAGTTGTTCCGGCCCGCCGAGTTCGCGTCTCAGGGTGCCCAGCACGGCCACGCGGCCGGACATGCCGATGGCATCCGCCGCCAGCTCGATCCCTACGGTCAAAACCGGGTGCGGGCTGACCTCGATGAAGGCGTTCACACCCGCTCGCTGCAGCGTTGCGACCGACTCGGCGAACCGGACGGGCTCGCGCAGGCCGCGATACCAGTAGGCGGCGTCCAGCGTCGCGGTGTCGACATAGTCCGCGGACACGGTCGAGAAGAACGGCACCGAACCGGATACCGGCGCGACCGGAGCCAGCTCCGTCAGGACTCGTTCGCGGATGGCTTCCACCGCGACCGAATGCGACGCGTAGTCCACCGGAATCCGTTTCGCCCACACACCGTCGGCCGCGCAGGCCGCGAGGAATTCGTCCACGGCGGAGATCTCCCCCGACACCACGGTCTGCCCCGGCCCGTTCACCGCCGCCACCGACAACCGGTCCCCGAACCCGGCCAAGCGGTCCGCGACCGCCTCTGCCGCCAGCCCGACCGACACCATGCCACCGGCACCCGCCAGCTCCTCCGCGACGATCCGGGACCGGACGGCGACCACACGCGCGCCGTCGGCGAGCGAAAGCCCGCCCGCCACCACAGCCGCCGCGATCTCACCCTGCGAATGCCCCACCACCGCGGCGGGCTCCACACCGCTCGCCCGCCACACTCGCGCCAGCGACACCAGCACCGCGAAAAGCGCGGGCTGCACCACATCCACCCGGTCCAACGATGCCGCGCCCGGCTCCCCACGCAGGACGGAGGTCAGCGACCAGTCCACGAACGGCGCCAGCGCCGCCTCGCAGTCCGCGATCGACTCCGCGAAAACTCGATGCGTGGCGAGCAGTTCGGCGCCCATCGCGGGCCATTGGCTGCCCTGACCCGGGAACACGAACGCCACCCGCCGCGCCGTGGCACGGCCGGTGACCACGGAATCGCTGTCGGAGGCTTCGGCCAGACTCGCGAGCCCGGACCGCAGATCCCCGAGTTCGCGCCCGACCACCGCGGCGCGAAACTCCAGCTGCGCGCGGTGCCGCAGCAGTGTGTGCGCCACATCCGCCACGTTCACGTCGTGTTGCGCGGTGAGCCATTCGGTGAGCCGAACCGCTTGCGCACGCAATGCTTCCGGGGTGCGCGCGGACACCGTCCACGTCCGGACACCGCGATCACCATCACCCGGATCATCTGCGGCGGTAGGCGTCTCTGCGGAAATCGCCTGCGACGGAGCTTCTTCCAAAATCAGGTGCGCGTTCGTCCCGCTCATACCGAACGACGACACCCCGGCACGACGCGGCCGGTCGCCCGCAGGCCATGGCTCCGGCTCGCTCAGCAGCCGCACCGAACCCGCCGACCAGTCCACGTGCGGACTCGGCGCATCGAGATGCACTGTCTTCGGCAGGATCTCGTGCCGCAACGCCTGCACCATCTTGATCACGCCACCGACACCGGCGGCCGCGACGGCGTGACCGATATTCGATTTCACCGATCCGATGCGCAGCGGTTCCGCTCGCTCGGCGCCGTAGGCGGCGATGAGCGCCTGCGCTTCGATCGGATCGCCCAGCGCGGTACCGGTTCCGTGCGCCTCCACCGCGTCCACATCGGCGGGCCGCAACCCCGCGTCGGCCAGCGCCGCCGCGATCACCCGCTCCTGCGACGGACCGTTCGGCGCGGTCAGGCCATTGCTCGCACCGTCCTGGTTGATCGCGCTACCGCGCACGACCGCCAGGACCCGGTGCCCGAGGCGACGGGCGTCGGCGAGGCGTTCGACGACCAGCACGCCGACGCCCTCGGACCAGGTCACGCCGTCGGCCGCGGCGGAGAAGGGCTTGCACCGCGCGTCCGCCGCCAACCCCCGCTGACGCGCGAAGTCGACGAACAGCGCCGGACTCGCCGAGATGCTCACCCCACCGGCCAGCGCCAGGGAGGTCTCGCCCTGGCGCAGCGCCTGACAAGCCAGGTGCAGTGAGACCAGCGACGAGGAACACGCGGTGTCGATCGTGACCGCGGGACCTTCCAGGCCGAAGGCGTAGGCCACGCGGCCGGAGATGACGCTGTGCGACGTCCCGGTCAGCCGGAAACCCTCGTACTCCCCGGTCACGCCGTCGGCGTAGCCGGAGGCGCAGGCGCCGACGTACACACCGGCATCCGTACCGCGGAGCGCGGCGGGGTCCAGGCCCGCGTCTTCCAACGCCTCCCAGGCGACTTCCAGCATCAGCCGCTGCTGCGGATCCATCGCCGCCGCCTCCCGCGGCCCGATGCCGAAGAACCCGGCGTCGAATTCCGCCGCGCCGGAGAGGAATCCGCCTTCGCGGATGTAGACCGTGCCCGGCTCGTCCGGATCGGGATGGAACAGCCGCTCCAGGTCCCATCCCCGGTCTTCGGGAAACGGCGTGATCGCGTCGGTTTCGGAGGCGACCAGACGCCACAGGTCCTCGGCCGATCCGACACCGCCCGGGAAGCGGCAGCCGATCCCGACGATGGCGATCGGCTCGTCGGATCGGGCGCGGCGTACGGTACGCGGCGCGGCGGGATCGGTCCCTTCGAGCCGAGCGCGCACCAGCCGCGCCACCGCGGTGGGCGTGGGGTGGTCGAACATCAGCGTCGCGGGCAGCGTCAGCCCGGTGGCCGCGGCCAGCCGGTCGCGCAACTGGACGCCGCTCAGCGAGTCGAATCCGAAGGCGGTGAACGGCAGATCGGCGGGCACGGCCTCGGGAGACTCGTAGCCGAGTACCGCGGCGGCCTGTTCGGCGACGACGTTCAGCACGAGCGCGTCGCGCTCCGGCTCGGGGACGGCGAACAGCCGCGGCGCGAGCGGACCCTCTACCGCGGCGCGCCTGCGGCGCGTCGGCGCGGACACGGGCACCGCCGCCGGGGAGTCGTCCATCACCCGATCGACCATGCGCAGCCGAAGCGAGCCGATCACCAGAACCGGCTCGCCGTCCTCGGAGACGGCCGTCACCCGCACGGTGTCCGCATCGACCCGCTCGATCCGCACCTGGGCGGCGGCGATGCCGGAGCGATACAGCTGAGCGCCGGTGAACGACAGAGGCATCGGCGTCCGGTCGGGTGTGTCGTGGGCGAGCAGATCCGTCGCGGCGTGCGCCATGGCATCGAGCAGCGCGGGATGGATGCCGAACCGGCCTCGATCGCCGACCGACTCGTCGAGCGACACCTCGGCGAACGCGTCGCGACCGCGCAGCCAGGACGCCGTGACGCCCTGGAATGCCACACCGTAGCCGAGCCCGCGGCCTGCCAGCCGGTCGTAGAGTTCCTCGGCGGCCACCGGTTCGGCTCCGGCGGGCGGCCACTCGACGTCCGGCCGAGCGGGGATCTCGTCTCGGTCTCCGGCCAGCACTCCCTGCGCGCACCGAGACCATTCCGCGGCGGCACCGGTGGCGGGCCGGGCGTGGATGGTGAACGTCCGCCGACCACTCCCGTCGGCTGCCGCGACGCGCACCTGGATCGTCCACGGCGTGTTCGCGGGCAGCGACGCCTCGATCCGCAGTTCCTCGACCTGCGCGGCCTCCACCCGAGCGCCCACGCTCCACGCGACATCGAGCCAGACCGCCGCGGGCACCGCGGGAGCCCCGAAGACGAGGTGATCCGCCAGCCAGTGCTGGGTGTCGGGGGACAGAAGCCCGGTGAACAGCCATTCGTCGCGCTCCGCCACCGGCACCGCGGCGCCCAGTATCGGATGATCCGGCGCGACCAGCCCGGCACGGCGCAGATCCGCCGCGCCCGCGCCGACCTCCGGCGTCCAGCACCGGCGGCGCTGGAACGCGTAGACCGGCAGGTCGACTCGCGCGGCCGGCGGAGCCAATTCCGCCGCCACCGCGTCGACACCCGCGCAGTAGACCCGGGCCGACGCCGTGGCGAACTCCTCCGGGCCCCCGTGACCACGCCGGAGCGTGCCGCACACCGCCACTCGGTCGGCCGCGCCCAACGCCTCGGCCACCAGTTCGACCGCCGAGGCGACCACCGGATGCGGACTCGTCTCCACGAATGCCGTCATCTCCGCGCGCAGCAACGCCTCGATCGCCTCGGCGAAGCGCACCTGCTCGCGCAATCCGCGATACCAGTACGCCGCGTCCAGGCCGGAGGTGTCCACGAACTCGGCCGTCACCGTCGAGAAGAACGGAATCGCACCGGCTTTCGGCTGGATCGGCGCCAAGTCGGCCAGCACGCGGTCGCGAATACGTTCCACCGCCGCCGAATGCGACGCGTAGTCCACCGGAATACGTTTCGCCCAGATCCCTTCCGCCGCGCACTCGGCCAGGAACCGCTCGATCGCGTCGGCCGCCCCGGACACCACGGTCTGACCGGGCGCGTTCACCGCCGCGACCGACAATCGGCCGCCGAAGGCCGCCAGCCGGTCGGCGACCGCGCCACCCGGCAAGCCGACCGACGCCATACCGCCCGAGCCCGCGAGCAGTTCCGCGACCGCGCGCGATCGCAGGGCCACCACGCGCGCCCCGTCCGCGAGCGACAGTCCACCGGCCACCACCGCGGCCGCGATCTCGCCCTGCGAATGCCCCACCACCGCGGACGGCCGCACACCGGCCGCCTGCCACCGCCTTGCCAGCGATACCAGCATCGCGAACAGGACCGGCTGCACCACGTCCACGCGATCCAGCGAGGCGGCTCCCGGCGTCCCGCGCAGCACGTCGGTCAGCGACCAGTCCACGAACGGCGCCAGCGCCGCCTCGCATTCCGCGATCGACGCCGCGAAGACCTCGTCCGACGCCAGCAGTCCGGCGCCCATTCCCACCCACTGGCTGCCCTGGCCAGGGAACACGAACACCACCCGGCGCGCCGCGGCCCGGCCGGACACCACCGTGGGATCAGCGGCGACCAGGTCGGGTGCCGGGTCGGCCAAGGCGGCGAGCCCGGCACGCATCCGATCGGCGCCGGACCCCACCACCGCTGCCCGCCACTCCATCGGCGTCCGGGTGTGGGCGAGCGAGTACGCCACCTCGGCGGTACCGGCTCGCGGGTGCTCCGCCAGCCACTCCCGCAGACGAACAGCCTGTTCCCGCAAGGTTTCCCGGTTCCGGGCCGACAGCAGCCACACCGCGGGCCGGGTCTCGCCGGTCACCTCGACGGCAGCCGTCGCGGGCGCCTCCTCGAGAATCACGTGCGCGTTCGTTCCCCCCATCCCGAACGACGAGACACCGGCCCGGCGACGCGCGTCGCCCGTCCACGGCTGCGTGCTGGTCTGCACCCGCAGGCCCAACTCGTCCAGCGGGATACGGGGATTGGGGCTTCGGAAGTTCAGGCTGGGCGCGAGCTGCCCGTGCCGCAGGCACAGTGCGGTCTTGATCAATCCCGCGATTCCCGCGGCGCCTTCCAGATGCCCCATGTTGGTCTTGACCGAACCCACGGCCAGCCGCCGGCCCGCCGGGCGGCCCGCGCCGTAGATTTCGCCCAGCGCCGCCGCCTCCACCGGGTCGCCCGCGGGCGTGCCGGTGCCGTGCAATTCCACGTACTGCACCGATGCGCCGTCGACCCGGGCCGCCGTCAGCGCGGCCCGGATGACGGCGGCCTGGGCAGCGCCGCTCGGGGCGCTCAATACCTGCCGCTCGTTGCCGTTGTTGACGGCACTGCCACGGATCACGGCGTAGATCCGGTGTCCCGCGGCGATCGCACGCTCCACCGGCTCGAGCACGATCATGCCGCCGCCTTCGCCGCGGACGGTACCGTCGGCCCGGTCGTCGAAGGTGTGACATTTCCCCGACGCCGAATGCGCGCCGAACTGCTCGTACCGTTCGCCGCTCAACGGAGACAGGATGAGATTCAGCCCGCCCGCCACGGCCACCTCGCATTCGCCGCCGCGGATCGATTCGCAGGCCAGGTGCACCGCGACCAAGGACGAGGACTGCCCGCTGTCGACGACCATGCTCGGCCCGGTGAACCTGTAGTAGTTCGAGATCCGGTTGGCGGTGACCCCTCGTCCGACGGCCCACAGCGAATGCCGACCGACGCCGGTGCTGCCCTGCGCGGCAACGATTTCGGCGAAATCGGTGCCGGTGCAGCCGAGGAACACGCCGGCCCGCGCCCCCGTCGCGTCGCCGAGACCGGCGTCCTCCCACGCCTCCCAGCTGAGCTCGAGCCCGAGCAACTGCTGGGGGTCGATGGCGTTCGCCTCGTTCGGTGGGACGCCGAAGAATCCGGCGTCGAATTCGGTGGCCGAGTCGAGGAATCCCGCGGTCTCCTCGAGACCGGGCCGGTCGGCGGGCGCCTGCCCGACGGCATCGCGGCCCTCGCGCAGCAACCGCCAGAACTTCTCCAGGTCGGAAGCGCCCGGCATCCGGCACGACATTCCGACGATAGCGATGTCATTCGCCGCTTCGACCATGGGATTTCCTCTGTCTCGCCGCTTCGATGCCGCGTGCCACGCCCGCCCGGCGGTCATCGCGGATCTCCGTCACTGCCTGCCGCCGACCGCGCGAGGATCGGCTCCTTGTCATCGAGTTCGCTCAGCCAGCGCCGTATCTCGGCCGCGACGGCCGAGGTCGCCGCCCCGATGATCGAGAAGTGGTCGGCGTCGAGTTCGACCGTCTCGCCGGTGTGCAGCCAGGCAGGCACCGGCTCGGCGAGGTCGAGCCCCGGCAGCGGTGTCGCGGCCCGCAGGTCGAACGTCGGCGCGGTGATCGACAACGGCCTGCGCTGCTCGAACAGGCGCGCGTATCTCGCCATGGCGACCAAGCCGTGATCACCGATCTCGGTGACCTCGTGGCCGAGGTCGAGTACGGAGCCGATCGCGCTCAGCAGCACCCGGCGGTTCTGTTCCGGGTCGTCGGGTGAATACGTGTCGAGCAGGATCACCGCGGACGGTCCGCGCCCGTCCCGCTCGAGCCGATGCGCCAGCGCATGCGCGATCGCGCCGCCCGCCGAGTAGCCGAGGAGCACGACCGGCCCGTCGTCTCCGCGGTTGCGCACCGCCGCCGCCAAGTGATCCAGCAGCACATCCCACGACTCGGGCAGCGCCTCGCCCGGCTGCGTACCGGGCAGGCGCAGCGCCGCGATCGACCGATCGCCGCCGAGTTCCCTGGCGAGCCGGGCGAACTGGTGCGGCCCGGTGCCGACCACGAACGACGGAACGCACAGCAGTGTCGCCGCTCCGGCGCCCCTGCTCAGTGGGATCGGCGCCGGATCACCGGACCCTGCCGCAGCGGTGAAAGTGTCGACGAGTTCGGCGCTCTCCAGCAGCATCGGTATCGCGGCGCCGACCCGGCCACGCCGGTGCGCTGCCAGGACCAGCTCGGTGAGCGCACCCCTCGCCCCGGTTTCCACGGGTATCGCGGGCGCGGCGGCGGGCTCGTCCACGGGCACCATCTCCGCGATCCGGGAACCCAGGTACGCCGCCAGGGCCTCGCCGGTGGGATGGTCGAAGACGAGTGTCGACGGCAGCGCCAGCCCGGTGGCCTTGGCGAGGCGATTGCGGAACTCGATGCCGGCCAGCGAGTCGAATCCCAACTCCGTGAACGGAGCACGCGGATCGATCACGTCGCCGGAAGTGTGGCCGAGACTCGCTGCGATGTGCTCCCGAACGGCGGCGAGTACGACGCCTGCGCGCTCCGCTTCGGCGGTCGCGGCAAGCTGCTGTGCCAGCGAACGCACCCCGCCTGCCCGTCGCGGCGCCGCGGTGACCAGGGAACCGAGCATCCTGGGCAACGCACCCGATGCGGCCAGTGCGTTCAGCACCGCGGAATCGAGACGCACGCCGACACCGGTCGGCTCGCCCGCGGCCAGCACGCTGTCCAGCAACGCCATTCCGTAGTCGTCGTCCAGCGGTATCAGGCCCTCACGGCGCATCCGCGCGATGCCGGTCTCGGTGAGGGTGCTCGTCATGCCACTCTCCGCCCGCCACGGTCCCCACGCGATGGACGTGGCGGGCAATCCCCGGTGGTGCCGGTGCTGGGCGAGCGCGTCGAGGAAGGCGTTCGCCGCCGCGTAGTCGGCCTGGCCCGGGCTGCCGATCGTCCCCGCGAACGAGGAGAAGAGCACAAACATCGACAGTTCGAGATCGGTCGTGGCTTCGTGCAGATACCAGGCCGCGTCGGCCTTCGGCCCCAGCACCGTCGCGAGCCGCGCCGAGGTGAGGTCGGTCAGGAGACCGTCGGCGAGAGCGCCCGCGGTGTGCACGACCGCGGTGAGCGGATGTTCCGGCGCCACGGTGGACAGCAGCCGGTCGACGGCCGCCCGATCGCTCACATCACAGGACCGCACCTCCACATGTGCGCCCAGTTCGGTCAGTTCCGCCGCCAGTTCCGCGGCACCCGTCGCGTCCGGGCCGCGCCTGCTCGCCACCAGCACCCGGCGCACACCGTGCTCGACGACCAGGTGCCGGGCCGTGAGCGCACCAAGGCTTCCGGTGCCGCCGGTGATCAGCACCGTGCCGTCGGGATTCGGCCGCGGCGACCGTGTCCGGTCCGCCCCGCCCCGGCTCAACCGCGGCACGTACACCGCGCTATCGCGCACGGCCACCTGGGATTCCTCGGCCATGGCCAGCGCGGCCGCGACGGCACGGCGGTATCCCGACCGGTCCGCCACGTCGACGAGGACGATCCGTCCCGGGTTCTCGTGCTGCCCGCTGCGCAGGAGGCCCCACACGGCCGCGCCGGCGAGGTCCACCGGTGCTGCGGGCGTCACGGCGACCGCACCGCGGGTGACCACGACGACGCGATCGTGGCGGGTCAGCAGTCCGGTGACCCGTTCCGCCGTCTCGGCGAGCCGGGTGCGCACCACGCCGGGCACATCGCTGTCCACCGGTGTCTCTTCGACCTGGATCACGGCGACGGAACCTCCGTCGACGCGCACGAACTCGTCGGCGCCGCCGCGTGTCCAGTGCTCGTCCGCGACGAGTCCGGTGTGTTCCGCCACCGGCACCGGGACCCACCCGAGCCGATACGGGTCGTGCCCGGTCGGGGCGGCGCCTGCGGAACGCAGCGTGTCGATCGGAATCGGGCGCATGGTCAACGCCGAGATCCGGAAGATCCGCTCCCCGTGCGGATCGGTGAGCGTCACCGCGATCGGCTGGTTGTCCCGGTCACCGGATCCGGACTCGGCCGCGGTCAGCCGTACCCGCGCCGCGCCCGCGCCCACGGCGTGCAGGTCCACGTTCTCCCACGAGTAGGGCACGTAGATCTCGTCCGGAGCGGGTTCTCCGGTGAGCCCGGTGAACCGGATCGCGTGCAGTGCCGCGTCCAGCAACGCCGGATGCAGCCCGAACCGATCGGCCGCCGAATGCTCTTGTTCCGGCAGGCGCACCTCGGCGAAGACCTCTTCGCCGCGCCGCCACAGTGCGGTCAGTCCCTGGAACAGCGGCCCGTGCCCGTAGCCGCGGTCGGCGAACTCGGTGTACATATCGCTGATATCGACCGGCTGCGCCCCGGCAGGCGGCCAGGTTTCCGTCGTCGGGTTCGCCTCGGCCGACGGCGCTTGCGCGACAAGGGTTCCGGTAGCGTGCCGGATCCAGTCCGCCTGTTCCGGCGCGCCGGAACGACGCGGGCGCGAATACACCGACACCGCACGTGCGCCGGTGTCGTCGGGGCCGTCCGCCAGCACCCGCAATTCGACCGAGCCGTCGGCGGGCACGGCCAGCGGCGCCGTCACCACGAGCTCGGCCAGGCGCGGGTTGCCGGTCATCGCGCCGATGTACAGCGCCAGCTCCGCGAAGGCCGTGCCGGGCAACAGCACCGTCCCGCCGATCATATGGTCGGCGAGCCACGGATGGCTCGACAGCGACAACCGGCCGGTCGCCACCACACCGTGCGAGTCGGGCAGCCAGACCGCGGCGCCGAGCAGCGGATGGTCGACATCGTCCAGGCCGGAGGACCGCACGTCGGGGATATGTTCGGTGGCGGTCAGCCAATACCGCTGATGACGGAATGCGTAGGTGGGCAGAGGGATTCGCCGCGACGAGCCGCCCTCCCACAGCGGCCGCCAGTCCACCGTCGTTCCGGCGACGTGCGCACGCGCCAGGAACGTCACGAACTGGCGCGCTTCCGCTCCCACGCGACGGGCCGCCGGGGCCGTCAACCATCCGCTCCCCGGCTCGTCTCCGATGACTCCGCGGGTCATGGTCGTGAGTACGGCGTCGGGACCGATTTCGAGGAACCGGCGCACGCCGGTGTCGGCCAGCGCCCGGATGCCGGGCGCGAACCGGACGGCCGCGCGGATCTGCCCGACCCAGTACTCCGGGTCGGTGAAGGTCTCCCCCACCGCCCCGGTCACATTCGACACGATCGGCAGCATGGGTTCCCGGTAGGTCAGTTTCTCGGCGACCGCGCGGAAGTCGGCCAGCGCGGGTTCCATGCGCGCGGAGTGGAACGCGTGGCTGACCTGCAGCCGCGTCGTCTTGCGGCCCTGGGCCGCGAAAGTTCGTTCCAGCTCGTCGATCGCGTCCGCGTCGCCGGAGATCACCACCGCCTCCGGCGCGTTCACCGCGGCGATCGACGCGCGGTCGCCGAAACCGGCGAGTAGGTGCGCCGCATCGGTTTCGGAGACGGCTACCGCGAGCATGGCCCCGCCTTCCGGCAGCGCCCCCATCAACCGTCCCCGCGCCGCCACCAACGCGCACGCGTCCGGCAACGACCACACTCCCGCCGCATACGCGGCCACCAACTCGCCGATCGAATGCCCGATCAGCACGTCCGGGGTGATCCCGAACGACTCGACCAACCGGAACAACGCCACCTCGAACGCGAACAAGGCGGGCTGCGTCCACTCGGTCCGATCCAGCACACCCGACGGATCGGCGAACATCACCTCCCGCAACGACGGCGCGGGATCGCCCACCGAAAGCGAACGCGCCGCGTCGGCCGAGTTCTCGCGCAACCGATCGAATTCGGCGCACACCTCGTCCAACGCGTGGGCGAACACGGGGTAGGCCGAGTACAGCTCGGCGCCCATGCCCACGCGCTGCGCGCCCTGTCCGGTGAACAGGAACGCGGTTCTACCCGATCCGGCCGTCCCTTCGATCACGCCGGACCCGGTACCCGCGGCCAATTCCGCCAGTCCCGCCAGCAATTGCTGCCGATCACGGCCGACCGCGGCGCCACGCCACTCCAGCTGAGCGCGGGTCTCCACCAGCGAGCGTCCGACCGCACGGGCGTCGGCCTCGGGATGCTCGGCCGCCCAGGCGCGCAGCCGTTCCGCTTGCGCCCGCAGACCGGCCTCCGATTTCGCCGACACCACCCACGCGATCACACCGTCCGGATCGCAGCGGTGGTCCCGCACGGCGGGCCGTTCGTCGCGTGCGGGCGCTTCTTCCACGATGACGTGCGCGTTCGTCCCACTGATCCCGAACGACGACACCCCCGCCCGCCGAACCCGCTGCCCCGCGGGCCAGGGCTCCGCTTCGGTCAGCAACCGCACCGACCCCGCCGACCAATCCACGTGCGGCGAGGGAGCGTCCACGTGCAGCGTCCTCGGCAGCATCTCGTGCCGCAGGGCCTGCACCATCTTGATCACGCCGCCCACGCCCGAGGCCGCCACCGAATGGCCGATATTCGACTTCAACGAACCGATCCGCACGGGTTCGGTCCGCCCTTGCCCGTAGGTCGCGATCAGCGCCTGCGCTTCGATCGGATCGCCCAGCGGAGTTCCCGTGCCGTGTGCCTCCACCGCGTCGACGTCGACCGGCTCCAAGCCCGCCGCCGCAAGTGCCGACGCGATCACCCGCTCCTGCGAGGGACCGTTCGGCGCGGTCAGGCCGTTGGACGCACCGTCCGAATTCACCGCCGACCCCCGGATCACCGCCAGCACCTCGTGGCCCGATCGCTGAGCGTCCGAAAGCCGTTGCAGGGCGAGCACGCCGACCCCTTCCGACCAGCCGACGCCGTCCGCGCCCGCGGCGAACGACTTGCACCGCCCGTCGGGCGCGAGCCCCCGCTGCCGCGCGAAGTCCACGTACAGCTCCGGGCTGCCCGACACCGTCACACCGCCGGCCAGCGCCAGCGACGTTTCCCCGTTTCGCAGCGCCTGGCAGGCCAAGTGCAGCGCCACCAATGAGGACGAGCACGCCGTGTCCACCGTCATGGCCGGACCCTGGAGGCCCAGGACATAGGCCACTCGTCCCGAGGTGACGCTGTCGGAGTTCCCGGTCATCCGGAATCCCTCGTACGCGCCGACCACCCGCTCGGAATAGCCGGACGGGGTAGCCCCGACGAACACTCCGGTATCGCTGCCGCGCAGCGCGGTCGGATCGATACCGGCGTCTTCCAACGCCTCCCAGGCGGCTTCCAGCATCAGCCGCTGCTGTGGATCCATGGCCGTCGCTTCCCGGGGGCCGATCCCGAAGAAAGCAGCGTCGAACCCGCCCGCGTCGGTGAGGAAGCCACCCTCGCGCACGTAGGTGGTGCCTGGTTCGTCCGGGTCCGGGTGATACAGCCGATCGAGGTCCCAGCCCCGGTCCGTGGGGAACGGCGTGATCGCGTCGGTACCCGAGACCAGTAGCTGCCACAGCTGCTCGGCGGAACTCACGCCGCCGGGATAACGGCAGCTCATGCCGACGATGGCGATCGGCTCGTCCGTGCGAGTCCGCGACGTCACCCGCACCGGACGTGGTCGCGCGGCCGGAGCGTCACCGAGCCTGGAGACGAGGAAACCCGCCACCGCACGGGAACTCGGATGGTCGAATACCAGGGTCGAGGGCAGCGACAGCCCGGTGGCCTCGGCGAGCCGGTTGCGGAATTCCACACCGGCCAGCGAGTCGAAACCCAACTCCGTGAACGCGGTATCGGGGTCGATCGCCTCCGCGGTGGCGTGCCCGAGCACGGCCGCCGCCTGCTCCCTGGTCACGGCGAGGGCCACCTCGGCACGGTCGGCGGGCGCGGCCGACGCCAGCCGACCGACCGGATCCCCACCGGCGCGAGCGGTCCGCGTGGACGAGGGCGCCAGCGCACTCAGCAGTTTCGGGAGCGCCCCCGCCTCGGCCTGCTCCGCCAGTCCCGATCGATCGAATTCCGCACCGACCACCAGCGCCGAGCCCGCGGTGAGCGCGGCGTCGAAGAGGGACAGTCCCGTCGTATCGCCGAGCGGCCGGAAACCCAAGCGCCGCAACCGTTCCAACCCCGAAGTACCGAGGTCGCCGGTCATTCCCGTGCCCGCGTTCCACGGCCCCCAGGCCACCGACACCGCGGGCAGGTCCGCGGCACCGCGCAGCCGGACCACCGCGTCGGCGAACGAGTTCGCCGCCGCGTAGTTGCCCTGGCCCGGCGAGCCCGCCAGCCCCGCGAGCGACGAGAACACCACGAACGCCGAAAGATCCGCGTCCCGCGTCGCCTCGTGCAGCAGCCAGGTGCCATCCACCTTCGGGCGCAGCACCCGATCCACTTGCTCCGTAGTCAGGGTCTCGACGGTGCCGTCGTCCACCACCCCGGCGGCATGCACTATGCCGGACAACGGGAACCGCTCCGGCACCGACGCCAGTATCGCGGTGAGCGCGTCGCGATCGGCGATGTCACACGACTCGACATCCACTCGCGCGCCCAGCGCCGACAAATCCGCGAGGAGTTCCGGGACCCCGGCGGCATCGCGACCGCGTCGCGAGACCAGCAAGAGCCGCCGAACTCCGTGCTCGGTCACCAGATGTCGCGCGATCAGCGCGCCCAGCCCGCTGGTGCCGCCGGTCACCAGCACCGTACCCGTCCCGAACGACATCGCCCCCGGGGCCGGTGCGGCCGCGATCCGGCGCACCCGTGGCGCCGACAACCGGCCGTCGCGCACCGCGACCTGCGGTTCGTCCGCGGCCAGCGCCGCAGCCACCACTCCGGCATCGATCTCGCCGTCCCGATCGAGCAGCACGATCCGGCCCGGATGCTCCGCCTGCACGCTGCGCAGCAGGCCCGCGACGGCAGCGGCCGCCGGGTCGGGCGACTCGCCCGGCGATCCGAGCGCGTTCCGCGTCACCACGATCAGCCGCGCCCGGTCGTACCGCGTGTCGGTCAGCCACGACCGCGTCAGTTCCAGTGTCCGCGTGACCCATTGCCTGCCCGCTCGCGCCGGGTCCGCGCCCGCTTCCGCGGTCTCGGCCACCCAGACGATCGTTGCCGCGTCCTCATCGGCGTCGATCGATTCGCTCAGGTCGGTGACGCGCAGGTCGATTCCCGCCACGCTTCCCGCACCGAGCACCGCCATCGATCCCGTCGGCTCGGCGGCGCCGGCGGACACCGGCACCCACTCCAGACCGTGCAGCGGCACCGGCGCCGTATTCGACCGGACCCGCTCCACCGTGCGCCGCTCCACCGGATGCACCACGACGGATTCCGTGCCCAGCACCGGTGCGCCGGTCTCGTCCACCACATCCATCCGGATCCGGTAGCCGCCCGACAGCACCGCGCGGACCCGGACCGGCCCGGAACCGGACCGGGCCAGCCGCAGGCCCCCGACCGTGACCGGCAGCGGAACCCGCCCGGCGGGCAGCTCGTCCATGACGAAGTCGAGCGCGGGGTGCAGACAGGCGTCGAACAACGCCGGATGAATGCCGTAACCCGACGCCGCGGCGGCGGTGGCGTCGTCCAGCGCTACCTCGGCGAACACCTCGTCGCCGCGCCGCCACACCGCGCGCATCCCACGGAAGGCGGGACCGTATTCCATTCCCAGGCGCGCGATCCGCCGATAGATCGCCTCGTCGTCGAGTTGTTCCGCGCCCGCGGGCGGCCAAATTCGGTCCCAGCCGGTGGCGAGTTCGGGGCCGTGGTCGGCGGCGAGCACGCCACCCGCATGGGGAATCCACGCCTCGGCGTCGTCGAGGTCCGCGGTCCGGGAGTACAGGGTGAAGCTCCGCCGCCCGTCCGCTTCGGCCGCACCGACCGACACCTGCACGTCGACGGCGCGCTCACCGAGGGCCAGTGGGATGTCCAGCCGCATCTCCTCGACCGAGCGCATCCCGAGCCGATCGCCGATCGCCGACATCAGTTCCAGATACGTCGTCGCCGGTACCACCGGCGTACCGAACACCACATGATCGGCGATCCACGGCTGCCTGCCATTCGACAGCTGCCCGGTGAACAGCCATTCGTCCTTGCCCGCCACCGGCACCGCGTCCAGCAGGATCGGATGGTCGACGGCGCCCGCCGCGACCGGCCGGACCACGTCCAGCCAATAGCGCCGACGCTGAAAGGCGTAGGTGGGCAGTGGAATACGCTCCGGTGACCGCACCTCCGACAAGGGCTGCCAGTTCACCTCGACGCCGGCGTTGCAGGCCTGCCCGAGGAAGCCGAGGAACTGGGTGACCTCGTCGACGCCGCGCCTGCTCGCCGCCGCCACGACGGAACGGGACCCGACCTCGTCGGGCAGGCACTGACGGGTCATCGCCGTCAGCACCGCATCGGGGCCGACCTCGAAGAACTTCCGGACACCGAGATCCACCAGCGCGTCGACACCCGGGGCGTAGCGCACGGTGTCGCGGACATGACCGGCCCAGTACAGCGAATCGGAAAGCGCTTCGCCCCCCACGACGCCGAACACGTTCGACACCACCGGCAGCAGCGGGCTCCGGTAGTCGAGACCGGCGGCCATCGCCTCGAATTCCGGCAGCATCGGTTCCATCGACGCCGAGTGGAACGCGTGGCTGACCCGCAACCGTGACGTCTTGATCCCGTCCGCCGTCAGCACGGATTCCACCTCGGCGACGGCACCTTCGGTACCGGAGATCACGATCGCGGAGGGTCCGTTCACCGCCGCGATCGACAGTTCGGCGCGGAATCCGGCGATGAGCTCGGCCGCTAGCTCCGAAGGGACGGCCGCGGCCAGCATCGCGCCGCCTTCGGGCAGCGCGCCCATCAACCGCCCCCGCGTCGCCACCAACGCGCACGCGTCGGCGGTCGACCACATCCCCGAGACGTACGCCGCGACCAGTTCGCCGATCGAATGCCCGATCAGCACGTCCGGCGTGATCCCGAAGGACTCGATCAACCGCACCATCGCCGCCTCGTAGGCGAACAACGCGGGCTGGGTGTACTCCGTGCGGTGCAGGAGTTCCGCACCCGCGGCACCGAAGACGATGTCCCGCAGCGACATTCCAGGCTCGGGAAATTCGAGCAGACCGTCGAATTCGGCGCACAGCTCGTCGAACGCCGCCGCGAAGACCGGGAAAGTCGCGTAAAGCCGAGCGCCCATGCCGACTCGCTGCGCCCCCTGCCCGGTGAACAGGAACGCGATCTTCCCGCCGACGGGGCCGCCCTCGGCCACTGCCGGCGACCCCGCACCGGTCGCCAGATCCGCCAGCCCGGCCAGCATGGCCGCGCGGTCGCCCGCGACCACCGCTGCGCGCCGATCGAATCGGGCCCGCGTCGTGAGCAGCGAATGGGCCACGTCCACCGGGTCGGCGTCGGGCCTGGCCGCGAGCCACTCGCGCAACCGAGCAGCCTGCGCCCGCAGCCCCGCCTCGGTTTTCGCCGACAGCAGTAGCGGCATTCCCGGCGAAGCGTCCGCTGGTTTCGTCACCGCCGCGCGCTGCGGGGCTCCCGGCGCTTCCTCCACGATGACGTGCGCGTTGGTGCCGCTGATCCCGAACGCGGACACTCCCGCCCGGCGCACCCGCTCGACCGAGGCCGACCACGGCCGCTGTTCGGTCAGCAACCGCACGGCCCCAGCCGACCAGTCCACGTGCGGCGACGGAGCGTCCACGTGCAGCGTCTTCGGCAGCATCTCGTGCCGCAACGCCTGCACCATCTTGATCACGCCACCGATCCCGGCGGCGGCCTGGGCGTGCCCGATATTCGACTTCAGCGAACCGACCCACAGCGGCTCGGTCCGGCCCTGCCCGTAGGTCGCCATCAACGCCTGCGCTTCGATCGGGTCGCCCAGCGGAGTGCCCGTGCCGTGCGCCTCCACCGCGTCCACGTCCTCGGGAGCCAGCCCCGCGGTGGCCAGCGCCGCCGCGATCACCCGTTCCTGCGACGGACCGTTCGGCGCGGTCAGCCCGTTGGACGCACCGTCCTGGTTCACCGCCGAACCTCGGATCACCGCGAGCACGTCGTGACCGAGCCTGCGCGCGTCCGACAGCCGCTCGAGCACCAGCACACCGACGCCTTCGGCCCAGCCGACACCATCGGCGGAGGCCGAGAAGGCTTTGCACCGCCCGTCCCGGGAAAGACCGCGTTGCCGGGAGAACTCGACGAACATGAACGGCGTCGACATCACCTGGGCGCCACTGGCCAGCACCAGCGAACTCTCCCCTTGGCGCAGCGCCTGACAGGCCAGGTGGATGGCCACCAGCGAGGAGGAGCAGGCGGTGTCGATCGTGACCGCCGGACCCTCGAATCCGAAGGTGTATGCCACGCGACCGGAGAGCACGCTACTGGTGGAACCGGTACCGATATAACCTTCGGCTACCGAACCCGCGGCCTTGGCGATCTCCTCGTAGTCCTGATAGGAGACCCCGGTGAACACGCCGGTGTCACTGCCGCGCAATACCGACGGATCGATACCGGCGTGCTCCAGCGCTTCCCACGACGCCTCCAGCAGCAATCGCTGCTGCGGATCCATCGCCGCCGCCTCGCGCGGACCGATTCCGAAGAAGCCCGCGTCGAAATCGGCCATGCCGGAGAGGAATCCACCTCGGTCCAGGTAGGAGGTTCCCGGGTGGTCGGGGTCGGGATCGAACAGCCGATCCAGATCCCACCCGCGATCGACGGGGAACGAGCCGATCGCATCCGCACCGGCGGCCACCAGGTCCCACAGTCCATCCGGCGATTCGATACCGCCCGGGTACCGGCAGCTCATACCGACGATCGCGATCGGCTCGTCGGCACGGATCCGGCGCGTCACCCGCGCGGGCCGCCCGGCGTCGGTTTCGGTCGCCTCGCCCACCCGCGAGCGCACGAAGGCCGCCACCGCCGCGGCGGTGGGGTGATCGAACACCAGCGTCGAGGGCAGTTGCACGCCGGTCGTCTTGGCGAGGCGATTGCGGAACTCCACACCGGCGAGCGAATCGAAGCCCAGTTCGGTGAACGGCGCCGTCGGATCGATGGCGTCGCCGGAGATATGGCCGAGCACACCGGCGACCTGTTCGCGGACGACGTCGAGCACGATCGCCGCACGCTCCTGCACGGGCGCGGCGGCCAGCCGCCGCGCCAACGTCCCACTCGTCTCGGCGGCCCGCCGCACCGGCACCGTGACGATCGACTGCAGCAGTCGCGGCAGCGACCCTTCCCTGGCCTGCACCGCCAGTGCCTCGGTGTCGAACTCCGTCGCGATCACGACCGGTGACGACGCGGCGACGGCGCGATCGAACAGCGTCAAGCCATCCGCCGTTTCCAACGGCCGCACGCCGAGGCGACCCATCCGCGCCATCGCCGCGCCGCCCAGCTCACTGGTCATGCCGATGCTCTGGTTCCACGATCCCCAGGCGATCGATACCGCGGGCAGCCCCGCCGCCCGCCGCCCTGCTGCCAGCGCGTCCAGGAACGCGTTCGCCGCCGCGTAATTCCCTTGGCCGGACGCGCCGACCACACCCGCGACCGAGGAGAACAGCACGAAGGCGGCCAGTCCCAGGCCGCCGGTCAGTTCGTGCAGATGCCAGGCGGCGTCGGCCTTCGACGCCAGCACCCGGTCGAGCTGTTCGGCGGTCAGGGTCTCGATGGTGGCGTCATCGAGCACGCCCGCGGAATTGATCACCGCGCTGGGCGCGAACTCGTCCGACAGATCCGCCAGCAGCGCCGCCACTTCGGCCCGGTCGCCCACATCGCAGGCCGCCACCCGCACCCGCGCGCCCGCGGCGGTCAGCTCGCTCACCAGATCGGCCACCCCGTCGGCCTGTTCACCGCGCCGCGACACCAGCACCAGCCGCCGCACGCCGTGGGTGGCGACGACATGACGCGCCACCTCGGCTCCCAGTCCGCTGGTGCCACCGGTGATCAGCACCGCACCCGCACCGAGACCGTTGCCGTCCGCCGCCGCGTGCTGCCTGCGCAGCCGCGGGACGCGCAGTTCTCCGCCGCGCACGACCAGCTGCGGTTCCGCCGACCGCACCGCCGCGGCGATCACTTCGGTCGTGAGGTCGTCCTCGGGTGCGGCGTCGAGGAGAACGAACCGGCCGGGGTGTTCGGCCTGGGCGCTGCGCACCAGACCGCACACCGCGGCCCCGGCCGGGTCAGGGTTCTCGCCCGGCAGGCCCGCGGCACCCCGCGTCAGGATCACCAGCCGCGAATCGTGCCATCGTTCCTCGGCCTGCCATTCCCGTATCAACTCCAGCGCCGCCCGCAGCCAGGTGCGCGTCCGCGCGGTCACGTCGCCATCGGCCGGTCCGTCCGGCGACCACACGACGATCTCCGGCGGCGCCTGGTCGCCGAGCAGATCGGCCGGTGCCGTCCCGCGGCGATCGGCACCCGCGACACTCGCCTCCCCGAGCAGCGCGATCGTGCCCGACGCGCCGCCCGCGACGGCGGCCGCAGGCACCCATTCGATGTCCGACAGGGACGCGCGGCGTGCGGCCCCACCCTCGAGTGCCTTGGCATCCACCGGGCGAGCCGTCAGCGCTTCGACGCTCAGCACGGGCGCACCGGTGTCGTCGAAGGCGGCCACCCGGATGCGTCCGGCCCCCACCCGTTCCAGACGCACCCGAAGCGCCGTCGCCCCGGCGCGATACAGCCGGACCCCACCGAACGAGAACGGCAAAGGCAGCCTGCCCGCGGGCATGTCGTCGGCCAGTTCGGTGATCGCGGTGTGGAAGGCGGCGTCCAGCAGGGCGGGATGGATGCCGAAGGCCGGTCCCTGAGCATCGGGCTCGGTAGCGAGCGACACCTCGGCGAGCAGGTCGTCGCCGTCGCGCCGAGCCGAGGTGACGCCTTGGAACAGCGGACCGTAGCCGAAGCCGAGCCGCGCCAACCGGTCGTAGAGTCCGTCGACCGGCACCGGTTCGGCCCCGCTCGACGGCCATCGCCCGTCCTCCGGCGCGGCGCGCCATCCCGATTCGACCCAGGCGGGCACACTCTCCGCGGCGGCGACGAGGACACCGTTGGCGTGTGAAATCCACTCGCTCGCTTCGGTTTCCCCGGGCGCCACCGCACGCGAATAGATCACGAACCGGCGCGCGCCCGCGTCGTCGGCGGGTTCGACGGTCAGCTGCACGTCGATCGCGACGTCGTCGGTCAGCGACAGCGGCGCTTCCAGCAGCAGTTCCTCGACGAACCCGGCACCGAGCCGGGCCCCCGCGGTCAGCGCCAGTTCCACGAACGCGGCGCCGGGCAGCAGCGCCGACCCGAAAACGGCGTGCTCGGCCAGCCACGGGTGCGTCCGCAACGACAGCCGACCGGTGAACAGCCATTCGTCCCGACCGGCCAACGGCACGGCGCCGGTAAGCATCGGATGATCCGATGACTCGAGTGACGCCTCGATCCCGAGCGGCTCCAACCAGTACCGCTGCCGCTGGAACGCGTACGTCGGCAACGACACACGTTCTGGTGTCCGCCCGCTGAAAAGGGGGCGCCAGTTCACCTCGACACCGGCGGTGTGGGCTTGCGCGAGCATGGTGATGTACTGCGTCACCTCGTCGCCCGAACGGCGCGACGCGGCCGTCACCATCGACTCGGCTTCGATCCGCGGGTGTTCGGCCAGGCAGCGACGTGTCGTCGCGGCCAGCACCGCGTCCGGGCCGACTTCGACGAAGCGGCGGACCCCGGCGGCCACGAGAGCGTCCACGCCCGGCGCGAACCGCACGCAACCGCGTAGCTGCTCGACCCAGTAACCCGGGTCGGTGAATTCGGCCCCGGCGAGCGCCCCGGAGACGTTCGACATCACCGCGATCGTGGGCATCCGGTACGTCAGCCGCTGTGCGACTGCGCGGAATTCCGCGAGCATGGGATCCATTCGCGCGGAATGGAACGCATGGCTGACCCGCAGCCGCGAGACCGTGACCCCCGCATCGGACAGCTGCCGCTCGACCGCGCCGACGGCGTCCGCGTCGCCGGAGAACACCACCGACGACGGACCGTTCACCGCCGCCACCGACAGTCGACCCTCGTGCGCAGCCGTGATCTCGACGGCCCGCTGCTCGGTGACCGCCGCAGCGAGCATGGCGCCGCCTTCGGGCAACGCCCCCATCAACCGCCCACGCGCCGCTACCAACGCGCACGCATCCGCCGTCGACCACACACCCGCCACATACGCCGCCACCAGCTCACCGATCGAATGACCGATCAGCACATCGGGAGTGAGGCCGAACGACTCGACGAGCCGGAACAACGCCACCTCGAACGCGAACAGCGCGGGCTGCGTGAACTCGGTGCGGTGCAGCAAATCCGCACCCGCGGCGCCGAAGACGACGTCCTGCAGCGAGACGCCCGGCCCGAGCAAGCGATCGAATTCGGCGCACAACTCGTCGAACGCCGCGGCGAACACCGGAAACGCCGCATACAACCCTGCCCCCATGCCCACCCGCTGCGCACCCTGACCGGTGAACAGGAAGGCCGTCTTCCCCGATCCGGCCACACCTTCGAGCGCACCGGCGGACGCACCGGCCGCCAACTCCGCCAACCCGGACAGCAACTGGTCACGGTCGCTACCGGCCACCGCGGCGCGCCGATTCCATTGCGCCCTGGTTTCGATCAGCGCGGACGCCACGCTCCACAGGTCGGCGTCCGGGTGTTCGAGCAGCCACGCGTGCAGCCGCGCCGCCTGGGCGCGGAGCGCGTCATCGGTCTTCGCCGACACCAGCAACGGAACGACGGTTGCCACGCACGCCGGACCGGCTTCGGTATCGGCGGACTCGCCGTCGGACCCGGCGACCGGCGCGGGCGCTTCCTCCACGATCACATGCGCGTTCGTGCCGCTGATCCCGAACGACGACACACCCGCACGGCGCACCCGCTGCGCCGACGCGGGCCATGCTTCCGCCTCGGTCAGCAGCCGCACCGCCCCCGCCGACCAATCCACGTGCGGCGACGGCGCATCCACGTGCAGCGTCTTCGGCAACACTCCGTGGCGCAGCGCCTGCACCATCTTGATCACACCGCCGACACCCGCCGCCGCCTGCGCATGACCGATGTTCGATTTCAGGGAACCGATTCGCAGCGGCTCGTCCCGCTGCTGTCCGTACGCGGCGATCAGGGCCTGCGCCTCGATCGGATCTCCCAGCGACGTGCCCGTACCGTGCGCCTCGACCGCGTCCACATCAGTGGGCGTCAGCCCCGCCGCGGCCAGCGCCGAGGCGATCACCCGCTCCTGTGACGGACCGTTCGGCGCGGTCAAACCATTGCTCGCGCCATCCTGATTCACCGCCGAGCCCCTGATCACGGCGAGCACCTCGTGCCCCGACCGCCGCGCATCCGACAGGCGCTCCAGCACCAGCACGCCCACGCCTTCGCCCCAGCCCACCCCATCGGCCGCCGCCGAGAACGCCTTACATCGACCGTCCCGCGACAGACCTCGCTGCCGGGAGAACTCGACGAACAGGAACGGTGTCGACATCACCGTGACGCCGCCCGCCAACACGAGCGACGCCTCTCCGCGCCGCAGCGCCTGGCAGGCCAGGTGGATGGCCACCAGCGACGACGAACACGCCGTGTCCACCGACACGGCAGGGCCTTCCAGGCCCAACGTATAGGCCACCCGGCCCGAGACCACACTGCCCGTCGAACCGATACCCGCGTAGCCCTCCGCGATCGGTCCGGCGGCCCTGGCGGTGTGCTCGTAGTCCTCGTACATGACACCGGCGAACACGCCGGTATCGCTGCCGCGCAGCGAGGTCGGAGCGATACCGGCGTTCTCCAGGGCCTCCCAGGAAGCCTCCAGCAGCAGCCGCTGCTGCGGGTCGGTCGCCGCCGCCTCCCGGGGGCCGATGCCGAAGAATCCCGCGTCGAAGTCGCCCGCGCCGCGCAGGAAGCCGCCCTCCCGCGTGTACACCTTGCCGAAGCGGTCCGGATCCGGGTCGTACAGCCCATCGAGGTCCCAGCCCCGGTCCGCCGGGAACCCGCCCACCGCGTCCACTTCCGCCGCGACCAGCTCCCACAGCTGCTCCGGCGATTCGACGCCGCCCGGATAGCGGCAGCTCATGCCGACGATCGCGATGGGCTCGTCGATCTTCTCCCGCAACTGGGTCAGATCGTCGCGAGTCGTCATGAGCTCGACGGTGACCTTCTTCAGGTACTCCAACATGCGGTCGGACGATTCACCAGCGCTCGAGTCCACGTTTCACATCCCGGGTATCGCAGGGTCGACGAAGAAACCCGGCGTCGCGAGCAGCGGCGCGGGTCGGCGAGAACTACCGAGTAGTTCGATCAGGTATCGGTGACGAAGCAGCCGGTCGAGGTACCCGCGAGCGGGTTGGCTCGCCCGTGCTCGCCGGCCCGACCGCGTTTTTCGGCAGGAGAATGTTTCTCGGCGGTTACCGAGATGGACATCTCGAGGCCACCTTCACTGACGGTAAACCCGACACCATAGAGCACTTCATATACCACGATTCTTTATTCGCGGCGAACACTCTGTTTCCCATTGCTGAGAAGACGAACCCATGGCACACGCACAATCTTTCTTCGGCAGAGCAAAGCGACAGGACGACCGTCCAGTCGCGTGCTGAGCGTTAGCCTGCCAGCCGTTCCGGTTTCCCGCAAGTGATACGCGGACCTCCCGTGTTTCACAGATCGAACACGGACCGGCCGGGCCACCGCAGGCGAATCGAGCCCCCTACCGGCACACGGAACGAGGAGGGGCGAATGCTCGGCAGCGGGCCGCTTGCATCGATGTCGTGTGTGAATGCCGCGAGTGCGCACCGTCCGACTCGATGGGCAAACCACCGCCGAGACATTCGACGTCGCTGCGGTTCCCGAGCATCGACCCGGCACGGGACGAGGCGAAGCATGCGGTCCGTCTACGTACCGTCCGGCGAAGAAGCGTAACAAACCCCGTTGCTGGCCACCGATACCGAAATCAAAACCGAAAAGTCCATTGCCATTTTCGAACCGACCGAATGGTCCCCATCAATTCATTGAAGTGGACAGATACCACGAGGCCACTTGGAAGCGCCGGAAGAGGTACGGGGTCCGAACCGAATCTAATATCCGCCATTGCACGATTACTCGCGTGCAGCACGAATAACCGAAGCACGCTCCCACCCCGCCGGTCGACACCCGAGTTGTCGCGGTGAGTCGGCATCAACATTATGGCAGCGCAGTTTTGTTCACCTGAACAAAAGTAATTCGAGCCGATCGAATCGATACATCTCGGACACGAATGGCCATGACGGCGGAGACTCGGCACGGCAGCCGCCGAGCGTGGTCGGCCGGGACCGGCACGCCCCGATGCCCACCGAGCGGAGGGTGCGAGGATCCGCTCGGTGGGCACACCGCCGCGCGCCGGGGACGTGCGCGCCGGACAGAGGCGGGTCGAGAGATCCCGTCCGGCGAGCGAAACGCGTGGCGGTCGGTGCTTCCGTCGAGCCCGCGGGCGAGTCAGGGCACGAGCCACGCGCTCGACGGAAACAGGTCATTCGATGGCCGTTCACGCCGATCGACGGCACCGAAGCCGGATCAACGCTAGAACTGGCGAACACGACCCGCCCACCCGCCGCGGCCGGGTCTGGAGACCTCACGAACGTGCTCGACGCGGCTAGGGAAGCGGCACAAAGAAGGCGAAGAAGACCACTCCCGGAATTCGCCGACGAGGTCGTCGGGCACAAGCGAGCGGCTCGCGAACGGTGAATTGTCCAGATCACCAGACGATTACGGTTCCGCAACGGCCTGCGGCCGCATCATGGACGGACGCTGCACCCCAGCCATCGGTGGCCATCCGGTGGCTAACCGCTTGGAGATTCCATGTCCGCCATCGTGGTTCGTCTCGCCCGCACCTTGCTGGGCGTGGTCGCCGTCGCCGCCGCCGCGACCCATCTCCCCTCCGCCGCGGCGGAGGGCTCGGGCTCCGCCGACTGGGGATCCGTGACCGCCGGACCACAGGCGCCGGTCCCCGCGCCCATGCCCACACCGCGCGGACCGGTGACCGCCATCGTCGTGCTCGGCTACGGGCTGCTGCCCGACGGCGCCATGCGCCCGGAGTTGGTCGACCGCCTGCACGCCGGATACCTGCAGGCGTTGCTGGCTCCCTTCTCGCCGATCATCGTGACCGGCGGCAACGCGCACAACGGTGTCACCGAGGCAAGGGCGATGGCGGACTGGCTGATCGCTCGCGGCGTACCCGCGGCGCGCATCCATCTGGAACCGGAGGCGGCCACGACCGTGCAGAACGCCGAACGCTCGGCGACGATCATGCGCGCGATCGGCGCGCGCGACGCCGTGTTGATCACCTCGGCCGACCACCTCGACCGCGCGGTGGGCACCTTCCACGACGCGGGGGTGGACGTCGTCGGCACCGTGACTCCCGAGCAGATGCCGCCCCTGGTCTGGCGGTTCGGTCCGCTCTCGTGACGAGAGCGCGCCGTCGTCCACCATTTCGCGATACAGGAGCAACCATGAACGAGACCGCGGTGAATCCGGCCGATCAGGCCAGATCACTCATCGACCATCGTTACCGTTCCACTCTCCGCTATGAGGTGGAACGGGAAAAGATCCGGGAATTCGCCCGCGCCGTCCAGGATTCCCATCCCGCGCATCGGAGCGAGGACGCCGCGGCCGAACTCGGCTTTCCCGGGCTCATCGCGCCCGCCACATTCAGCTCGATAATCCTCACCAGAGTGCACCGCGAAATTCTGGACACGCTGATCACCGGCTACGACCCGACCCGGATCCTGCACGCGGACCAAGTTTTCGACTTCGGCAGGCCGTTGCTGGCGGGCGATCGCCTGACCTGCGACGTCTATTTCGAATCGTTCCGGCACTTCGGCGATTACGACGTCCTCGCGATCAAGAGCGTGCTCATCGACCAGCACGGCACCGTGGTGCAGACCGGCTCCAGCGCATTGCTCGCCCGGGTGGGCGGTCGCGATCCGTGGTTGGCCGACGCCGTACGCAAGGTCGCCATGGGCCATCGCTCCCCGGACGCACCGGCTCGAGGCAGCGCCGTCGTCCCGGCCGCGGCGGATCACCTCGCGCCGACGCCGCTGCGCCGGATACCGCGTCCGCGCGTCGCTTTCGCCGACCTGTCGGTGGGCGCCGAACTGCCCCTTCGCACCATGCGCCTGTCCCGTGGCGACCTGGTCAACTACGCCGGGGTGACGGGCGAATCCAATCCGGTGCTGTTCGACGAAAGGGTCGCGGTCGCCAGCGGCCTGCCGACCGTGGTCGCTCCTGGCATGCTCAAACTGGGTCTGGCCACCTCGTTCTTGAGCTCCTGGCTCGGCGACCCCGCGGCTCTCACCCGGTTTCGTGTGCAGTTCGCGCACAACGCGCAGCACCTGCGCATACCACCGGTCGGCACCGGCGTGATCCAATTCCGCGGCCGGGTCACCTCCATCGACCCGCGCAGGCGGCGGGCGACCATCGCGGTCGACGCGCGCGCCGAGGGACGCAGACTGTTCGGCTATGCCGCCGCCGAAGTGCGCTTCCCGTAGGCGAGCACCGGCTGATCAGGCCGCCGTACCGGCCCGATCGCGGACAGCCACGCGCGACAGGCCGACGAGCGACGCCAGGCGGCGGTGCGAATCCAGCCGCGCGTCGCGATCGTAGGTGCTGGTGTGTACGAGGATTTCGTCGGCGCCCGTCCTGCCCACCAGCCGCTCCAGTCGGCCGGCGACCTCGTCCTCGGTTCCGTACAGGTGGCCGCGCAACCCCTCGTCGAAGATCCGGCGCTCCCGATCGGTCATGGTGCGCGCTTCGATTTCCACGGGCGGTATCAGGGGCGGGAACTCGCCATGGGTGCGCGCGTATGCGCCGGACCACGCCTCCGGCAGCAGCAGCCGATGCGCTTCGGGAGTGCTGTCGGCGATCACGATCGAGGCGGAGACCACGACGTAAGGCGCCGCGCCCACCGCGGCGGGGCGGAACAGGGCACGATAGCGCTCGATAGCCTCCACCATGCGGTCCTCCCCGCCGACCGCGGCGATGACCAGCGGCAGCCCGAAGCGGGCGGCCCGCTCGGCGCTGGACCCGGTGGCCAGCAGGAACGCCGGGATACGCAGCCCTTCGGCGGGCCACGCGTGCACCCCCTGTCTGCCCTCGGCGAAGTACCCCAGCAGCTCGGCGAGCTGGGCGTCGAAGTCCTCCGCGTCGCGCTTGTCGTGCCCCAGCGCTCGCCGCACGCCGTCGGTGAACCCGACCGAGCGGCCGAGACCCATGTCGATGCGTCCCGGGTAGAGCGATTCCAGCACGCCGAACTGCTCGGCGACCACCAGCGGCTGGTGGTTGGGCAGCATCACACCGCCCGTGCCGATCCGGATCCGCTCGGTCGCTCCCGCCGCCGCGGCCGCGAGCACGGTCGGCGCCGAGCCCGCCACGCCGGGCACACTGTGGTGCTCCGACACCCAGAAACGGTGATAGCCCCACTGTTCGGCGAGCTGGGCGAACTCGACGGTCTCCCGTAACGCGGCCGGATGGCTCTGACCGCGCCGGACGCGCGAGCGATCGAGAACGGAGAACCGGACAGGGGACAGCGCCGAGGTCATGTCGGTGTCAACGCGAGCGCGCCGTTCTCATTCCGCCGATTCACGACGGCGTGGGCAGCCCCAGTGCCTGCGCAAGCACCCGCCACGCCTTCGGCAGCTGCGCCTGGAAGTCCGGCCAGGTGTGCATGCCCGCCGCGGTGTACTCCAGGGTGGCGGGGATGTTCAGCTGGGACAGGCGGTCGGCGAACCGCTCGGTGCAGGCCCGGGCGCCCGCTTCCAGCGCAGCACCGCCGCCTGCGGTTTGCAGCGCTTCCGCGACCGACGGGGAGTTCGCGACCGACACCAGATCGGCTCCCGTCGGCAGCCCGGTGGCCGCCGAGAGGTAAACGGCGGTGTCGCGCAGGTTCTCCGCGTGCAGCAGGCTGTCGTGCGCGGCCCACTCCGGTGAGGTCGGCGGGCCCCAGAGATTGTTCACGTTGCCGCCGCGCGAGGCGACCGTGATGGTGGTCACCGCGTGCCCCAGCGGGTCGGCGGTGGAGTAGCACCCGCTCATCCCGGCGACGGCGCGATACCAGCCCGGATGGCGCTGGGCGAGCATCATCGCCGCCTGCGCGCCCATCGACACCCCGGCGATGGCGCGACGCCCGTCGGTGCGCAGCAGCGACTCCACGATGGGCGGGAGCTCGGTGGTGAGGAACGTCTCCCAGCGGTTGAGTCCGAGTGCGGCGTCCTGCCGGACCCAGTCGCTGTACATGCTGCCGGTGCCGCCGCCGGGCAGCACCACGTCCACCGGCTTGCCCGCGAAGAACTCGGCTGCCGCGCCCTTGGTCAGCCATGCGGACGTGGCATCGCCGTCGACGCCGTCGAGTAGGTACAGCACCGGGCGCGGCGCCGCGCCGCTGCCGCGCAGGATGTCGACGGTGATGATCCGGCGCATCGCCGCCGAGGCGATCGACAGCCGTTCGTGCCCCCCGCCCAGGTCCTCGATCGAGAGCAGCCCGGTGCGGGTCATGGCGGGGTCGACGGCGGGCGGCGGGGTCTGCGGCACCGGATCGGCGAGTACGGGCGCAGCGGCAGCGGTGGCGATGAGGGCCATCGCCACCGCGGTGATCGGCATACGTGGGCTCATCCGGCTGCGGCGGCCCGTTCCGCTTGTCTGGCCGCGGCGCGTTCACGCTGTTCCTCGAACCGGCGCGCCCGGATCTCCAGGTCTTCGAGGTAGGCGTGCAGTTCCTCGCGGGCTCGTTCGCCGTCGCCGGTCAGATCGTCGCGTTCGAAGACGTGCCACGCGCGCAGCACCGGACGCACCACCACATCGAGATGCTGACGCAAGTCGTAGATGCCGTGCTTGGCCAGCAGCACGGCGTTGCGCCGGAAATTCGGCTGGGTCAGCCCAGGCATCTGGAATCGGGTGACCACGCTGGTGATGGCGCGCAGCGCTTCGTTCGGCACCAGGTCGAGGGCCGCGGCGCTGATGTTCCGGTAGAAGATCATGTGCAGGTTCTCGTCGGCGGCAACTCGCTGCAGCATACGCTCGGCGACCGGTTCCCCGCAGGCCGCTCCCGTATTGCGGTGGCTGATCCTGGTCGCGAGTTCCTGCAACGTGACGTAAGCGACCGAATGGAGCAACCGCTCCTCTTCGCCGGGTGTGGCGAAACCGGTGGTCATATGCGCCATCCGCGCCTGCTCCAGCAGCACCGGATCGACCGCGCGGGTCACGACCAGATAGTCGCGCATCACGATGGCGTGGCGGTTCTCCTCGGCGGTCCACCGGCCCACCCAGGTACCCCATACCCCGTCCAGCGAGAACGCCTCCGAGATCTCCCGGTGATACGACGGCAGATTGTCCTCGGTGAGCAGATTGGTGATCATGGCGGTCTGCGCGACCTCGGAAAGCGCGGATTGACCCGGCTCCCAGTCGATTCCGCCGAGGGCGGCGAAATTGCGGCCGTCGTCCCACGGCACGTAATCGTGCGGATTCCAGGATTTCGCCTTGCGCAGATGGTCGTTGAGCAGGCGTTCGGCGGTGGGCTCCAGTTCGCGCAGAATATCGCGATCGGTCAACGCGGTGGTCACTCGAACTCCTTTGCTCACCCTCGAGATCAGGGCACAGTCGACGATAGCGGCGGAATATCAGGCAGAACGGCCGATCACGCGATCGTTGGGCGAGGTGACGATGGCCATATGGCCCGGCTGGGGCAGTTCACAAGCCGGGGCATCGCCCGCGTCGGCCACCCGATACAGCCCCGGCGGCCCGCCCGCCGCCCGCAGCCGGTCCAGCAGATCGTGGGCGCGACCGGCCAGTTCCGGGATGCGCGCGGTGCGGCCGGTGGCCACCGTGGCCGTCAACGGGACCTCGGCGGCCTCACCGACGATGGCCAGCACGTCGTCGGTCATGGTGAATGTTCCGGTGCGGGCGGGCACGTCGTCGAGCGGCACCAGCACCGTGCCGCCCGCGGCGGACAGCACCGACAAGGCCCGTGAGCCGAGCGGACCGGCCAGCGCGGCCTGCACGCGACGGAGCTTGCGCCGGGCCGCGTCCGTGCCCGTGCCGGGTCTTCGCTCGTCCGGATGCGCCGGAATGCCCAGCGCGACGACCTGATACGACCGTGCGATCGGAATGCCTGTCGCCCTGGCGAGTTCGCCGACCGCGTGCCCGCCCAGCAGCGCGGAGACCAGCGTCTGAGCCGCGGTCTGATGTTCCCGCGCGACCGCGCGGTGCTCGTCGACATAAGCGGTCGACGCCGCCACGGTCACCATCTCCAGTACGTGGACCGCCAATCGCGCACCCGCGAGAAAATGATCGGTTCGCTCGTCGGCGACCTCGTCGGCGAGGAATTCCAGGCCGCTACGGATTTCGTCGTGATATGCGCCGAGCACCGTTTCCAGTGCGATGCCCTCCCGCGCCCAGCGCGAGGCGAAACCGGCGATCTCCGGCGGCCGGACCGTCGCGGGCGCCGGACGCGGAGCCAGTAGTTCGACAGCGGCCGCCAGACAATTCCGTGCGGTCGTCGCGACATCGCCGGACGCGTCGCGGCCGGAACGCCCGGCCAGGTGTGCGACGAGTTTCGATGTCAACGTCTCGGTACTCGTTCTCGACTGCCTGCCCATCATGCCTCCCGAAGGTTAGCGTCGGATCGTGATGGAATCGAGATATGTTCCGCCGCATCGGGTAAGTCATCAGCGGCCGCCCGACCCGTTGGGCGCAATCACAACTTTCGCTGGAATTCGCGCAGCCCGCGTCCCGCACAGGCAGAACCGCTGCGGCACCGCTATTTTCGGATCCGGCCCGATGTCTTCGCGGGCGCACCGATTTCCGGAGTGTGTGACGCAGCGCCGTCCGCGCATTTCCGGCGCTGCGTCGAGATCACCCTAGATCCGTCGGCACCGCCCTGAGTAGTCCCCTCCGGCGCTCTGGGGACGGTTCATCGCGACCTACGGCCACGATTGGGACGTCACACAGTCCGTGTCGTCGCCGTGAGCCGGGGCGTCGCGTGCTATGAACCGAGGCATCGAAAGGCAAACCTGTGAGCTGTTCCATCAGATCATCCGAACCGCTGTGCAGCAGATCGCACCGCCGATAGCATCGAGCGCCGCGCTGCCGTACGGCGTCGCGACGAGTTTCGAAGGGCGACAACACATATGAGCGGTACGCGAGACAAGCTGGACGAGCTGCGGGGGATTCTGGAACTGGCCGAAGAGCCCGCAGGCGAAAACGGCATCGCGAAGCGCAAGACCAAGGGCATTCCCAGCGCGCGGGAGCGAGTGCGCGCCCTACTCGACCCGGGGAGTTTCGTGGAGACCGGCGCGCTGGTGCGCCAGCCGGGCACCCCGGGAGCCATGTACGGCGACGGCGTGGTCACCGGCCGCGGGCGGATCGACGGCAGGCCCGTCGTGGTGATCGCCCACGATCAGACGGTCTTCGGAGGCTCCGTCGGCGAGATGTTCGGCCGCAAGGTCGCCGCGGCGCTGGATTTCGCCACCAGGAACGCCTGCCCGGTCGTCGCGATCAACGACTCCGGCGGCGCCCGCATCCAGGACGCGGTCACCTCGCTGGCCTGGTACGCGCTGATGAGCCGCCGCCAGGAACGACTGTCGGGCTTCGTCCCGCAAGTGTCGATCATGCTGGGCAAATGCGCGGCCGGGTCGGTCTACGCACCGGTCAACACCGACATCCTGATCGCGACCGAGAAGTCCTACATGTTCGTCACCGGCCCCGAGGTGATCAAGGAGGTCACCGGCGAGGAGGTGACCATGGAGGAACTGGGTGGCGCGCAGGCGCAGGCGGCCAACGGCACCGTCCACCATGTCGCCGCCACCGAGCAGGACGCTTTCGACTGGGCCAGGACCTATTTGGGCTACCTGCCGTCGAGTTGCCTCGAGCCGGGCCCGGTCGTCAATCCGGGCCTGGAGCCGCAGGTCACGCCGCACGATCTGGAGCTGGACTCGATCGTTCCCGACTCCGATCGGCAGGGCTACGACATGCACGAGATCTTGCTGCGCCTGTTCGACGACGGCGACTTCCACGAGATCAGCGCGGCGACCGCGCAGAACCTGATCACCGGCTTCGCCAGGGTGGACGGGCGCAGCGTCGGGGTGATCGCGAATCAGCCGCTGGTCCTCGGCGGCGCGATCGACGCCAAGTGCTCGGACAAGGCGACGCACTTCATCCGGCTGTGCAATGTCTTCGGGCTGCCGCTGATCTTCGTCGTGGACACCCCCGGCGTGCTGCCCGGCGTGGAGGAAGAGCGCAGCGGAGTGATCAAGCGCGGCGGGCGGTTCTTCCGCGCGGTGATCGAGGCGACCGTCCCGATCGTGACCGTCGTGGTCCGCAAGGCCTACGGCGGAGGCTACGCCGTGATGGGCTGCAAGCAACTCGGCTCCGACGTCAGCCTGGCCTGGCCGACCGCGCGCATCGCCGTGATGGGTGCGGAGAGCGCGGTGAGCATCGTCGGCAAACGGCAGCTCGCCCAGGTGGCCCCTGAGGACCGCGCGGCCGTGCGCGACGCCATGATCGAGCAGTACAACACGACGGTGGCCACGCCGTGGATCGCCGCCGAGCGCGGCTACATCGATGCGGTGATCGAGCCTTCGCAGACGAGACTGGAGATCCGCCGGGCGTTGCGTCTGCTGCGCGAGAAAGAGGCGAGCGCCGAGCCCAACCCCCGCAAGCACAGTCTTTTTCCGGTCTGAGGCGCAGCGGACCCGGTTATGCTGTGTCACAACATAACCGGGTCTATGTGGTGGGATCTCCGGCGATCAGCGGCGAACCGGGCCGTCCGGCACGCCGATGCCTTAATCTCAGGTCAGTGCCGGGCCCGCTTCGTTCGCCGCGTAGCGGCGCGGCACGCGACGTGCCCGCTGCGCCTGTTCCCTACCCTCGCCCGGCGGGCACGCCGCACCAAGGCTCAGCCGTGCCCCCAGGTGAGATCGGCCGCCACCCACTCGGTCTCCCACCTGCGCAGCCGCCGCCGATCGAGACCGCGGCGCAGCAGCAGATAGCTGCCGACGAGCACGATCGAAACGCCGAACACCGCACCGGCGGTCAGCATCACCGCCTTGCTGGCGGGCTGGGTCGACGACGGCGGCTCCACGATCGCGCCGCGTTCGTTCAGCCAGATCGGCACGGTGGAACCCGGCTCGACCACCGTGGTCGACTGATAGTCGCCGGTGTGGGCCACGCCGTCGGCATCCTTCCAGGACACACGGGCGGGCACCACCGGCGCGTACAGCGGCGCCTTCCCGGTTTCGATCACGGTGGCGTCGACTCGATGCAAGCGTGCCGTCTCGGCCCGTACCGCGGCCGTCTCGACGCGGTACACCCGGCCGCCGACGGTCAGCGCGAGTATGGGCACGACTATCAGGAACACCAGGGCAAGCAGCACCGCGACACCGGTTTGCACACGATCTTCACTGCGGCGCAGCGGATTGCGATCCAAGCCGACGCGGCGGCACGTCCGGCGGTACATGTTCACCGACCCGGTAGGCATGACGGTGACTCCTCGTTGCGAATTTCGGCGGTGAGGGTGACGAGGGTGTCGAAGAACTCTTCGACGAGGCCGGGCAGGCCCATCGGATCAGGGCCCGCCGCCCAACTCTGTAGCGCCGCGAGCAGCATGCCCGCACCGGCGCCGACGGCGACGGCCGGACGCGGATCGGTCTGCGGATCCACGCCGAGCCGTGCCGCGATGATCCGGACGGACTCGCGTTGCCCGTCGATGCGGATGCGCTGATAGCCGGCGAACAGTTCCGGTTCGTCCTCGAAGCGCTGGAACAGCGCCCAGCGGCGGGCGAGCAGCGACGCACGGGCCCCGCCGTACTCGGTGGCGAGCCAATCGTGGACGGCGCCGCGGTAGGCGATCAGGGGCGGCTCGGAAAGGGGACGGTGGCTCAGGGCTTCGTTGAACAGGTGCACATCCTGGTCGACATCGCCGAGAATCGCCTCTTCGATGGACGCGAAGTGCCTGCTGAATGTGCGCCGGGTGACACCGGCCCGCAGCGCGATGTCCTCGACGGCCACCGCGTCGAGCCCCCGCTCGGTGAGCAGGTCGAACGCCGCGCGCGACAGCGCTTCACGGCTGCGCCGAGTGCGCAGCCGACGGCCGTCCAGACCGACACCGTCGTCGCTCATGCACCTGAGCATACCCCTATTGTCCCAATGGGACAATACTTTGCTCTTGCCCGGCATGCGCATCACCTCGCAGAGAAGATGCCCGATTCGGGCGCGCCGAATCGCCCGGGAAGACGTCGGGAGGGCGGCCGGCGGCCGGTCAGCTTCTCGGGTTGTCCACCGGTTCGTCGACGGTCGGCGGAATGCCGTCGCGCAAGATCTGGAGCAGCTGGCCGGAATGCTCCGGTGACGGGGCCAGCAGCGAAAGTTGGTTCAGCACCGTGTAGTACACGTCCAGGTCGGCGATCTTGTCCAGATACAGCGCGCTGGTCAGCTGCTGGAGATAGACGATGTCGGGCAGATCGGCCTCGGCGAAGCGCAAGACGGTGAACGCGCCGTCGGTGAGCGCGGGGCCGCCCACGTGATCGGCCAGGATCTGGATCGTGACGTTCGGCCGCGCCACCGCGTGCAGCACGCGGTCCAGCTGCGCGCGCCAGACGGTCGAGCCGCCGATCCTGCGGCGCAGCGCGGCCTCCTCGATGAGCATCCACACCTGCGGCGGGTGCGGACCGGCGAGGATCTCCTGCCTGCGCATGCGCAGCGCGACCCGGCGTTCGATCGCGTCCTGCGGCTCGCCCGGATGCGACAGTGTGAGCAGCGCGCGGGCGTACTCCGGGGTCTGCAGCAATTCGGGGACCGCCCGCGGCTCGTAGCAGCGGATCAGCCGGGCCGCCTGTTCCAGCCCGAGGTAAGTGTCGAACCACTTCGGCAACCAGTCGTTGTCTCGCGCCCACCAGCCCGACGCATTGGCCTGCCTGGCCAGTTCCAGGTATCGATCCCGTTCGGCGGGGTCGGTCACCTCGTAGAAGTCGAGCAGGTCGACCAGATCGCGTTCCCGGCAGCCGGTGCGCCCGAGCTCCAGCCGACTGATCTTCGAATGCGACCCGCGAATGGCCTCACCCGCCGCTTCCCTGGTGATCTTCCGGTCCTCGCGCAGGCGACGCAGCCGGCCGCCTAGAACCATCCGCAGCACCGTCGGCCCGCCTCCGGACACCGGCTGAGCGCCGAACCCCGCCGCATCGGCCGCCTGTCGTACGTTCGAAGGACGCATGCCCCGAGTCTGCCATGTTGTCCCAGTCGCTATCTACGGCCGAAAGTCCCTGTACCGCCGCGCATTCGTGGTTCCACCGGGCCGGTCAGGCCGGGCCGGACGGCAGCTCGACGATCTGCGGCTCACGCTCGCGCAAGGCCGCGATGAGGTCGCGGGTGTACTCGGGGGGCGCGGCGTGCACCGACAGCAGATTCGCCACCGCCCGGTAAGCCGCGAGATCGGCGTCCTTGTCCAGGTACAGCGCGCCGGTGAGTTGCTGGAGATACACGATGTCCGGCAGATCCGCCTCGGCGAAACGCAGCATGGTGAACGCGCCGTCGGAGACCGCGGGGCCGCCGACGTGATCGGCGAGCACCTGCACGGTGATGTTCGGCGCGTCCGCGACCCGCAGCAGGTGGTCGAGCTGGGCCAACCACACCTGCGATCCTCCGATTCTGCGCCGCAGCGCCGCTTCCTCGACGATCAGCCACATCTGAGGTGGGTCCGGCCTGGTCAGGATCTCCTGGCGGCGCATCCGCAGGGCCACGCGCCGCTCGATCGACTCCTCGTCCTCGTGCGGATGAGCGAGCACGAACAGCGCGCGGGCGTACTCGGGGGTCTGCAGCAGTTCCGGAACGACCCGCGGCTCGTAGCAGCGGATCAACTGGGCGGCATGCTCCAGCCCGAGATAGGTGTCGAACCACTTCGGCAGCCAGTCGGCGTCGTGATGCCACCATCCCGAGGTGTTCGCCTGCTTGGCCAGCCGCTTGAACTCCGCGCACTCCTCCTCGTCGGTGACGCCGTACAGCGCGAGCAGGTCCACCAGATCCCGCTCCCGGAAGCCGGTACGCCCCAGTTCCAAGCGGCTGATCTTCGAGTGCGAGCCACGGATCGCCTCGCCCGCTTCCTCCAGTGAGATGCCGCACGCCTCACGCAGCCGACGCATCCGCCCGCCGAGGATCATCCGTAGGGCGGTCGGGCCGCCCTCGGCGGCGGGAGCCGTTCCACGAGCGATGGATTCGTTCTGAGGCCGCACTACCGAAGCACGCATGTACCGAGTCTCGCATGTGCGGTGCCCGCACTCCAGCACCGAACCCCACGAACGGCAGCGTATGCGCAGGTGTAAGCACATCCGCAAGATCATTTTCAAGGTCGCCGGGATGACTGCTCGTCCCGCAGCCCGAGTACCGCCAGCAGCGACCATCGGTCCGGCAGCAGACGAACCACGGAAGGCAAAGCGACGAGTTGGCCGCGGGGCGCGCGGCGATACCGAAAACCATTGCGGCCGAGTAGTTCCGCTGCGCGACCCGCGCACCGAAGCGATGACCGCACGACCCGGTGCCCGCCGCCGCCGAATCCGGTGACGGCGGGCCGCTCGGTTCAGCGCAGCACTACGTCCGCCGTCGCGCGACCGAACAGCTTGCGGTCACCGCAGGTCGCGGTCAAAGCGATGGTGGCCGCGCGGCGCTGTGGGTCCAATTGCTTGACCCGACCGCGGAATTCGATCGCGCTCGCCCTGGTCGCCGGAACCGGGGCGAACCCGGCGAACCGCACCCCGTACCGCGTGACGGCGGCCGGATCACCGAGCCACGAGGTGAGATACCCGGCGCCGATGCCCATGGTCAGCAGTCCGTGCGACACCACGTCGGGCAGTCCGGCGCTGCGCGCGACCACGTCGCTGAAGTGGATCGGGTTCGAATCACCGGAGACGCCTGCGTAATTCACCAGATCACCACGAGACAGCAGCACTGTTCGCGGGGCCAGTTCCATGCCGACGGACAGGTCCTCGAAAGCGGGGACGGTGCGGGGCGTGCGCGACTCGTCGGGGGTGTCCGCTTGCAACGCCTCGTCGAAGCTCTCGACCAGCCCGCCGTCGTCGCCGGACCCGCGCCCGGCCGCCGCGTTCGCACGGTCGGCGGCCGACTGCCCGGTCATGATCACGCCCTCGACCGCCGCGCGCAGATCGGCGGCGAGGTCAACCCCGGTCTGCGCCACCGCCGTGGTGTGCGCGGTCTGCAACACTTCCTTGTGCTGGTTGCTCAGCACGTTCCTGGTGACCATGAAGTCCTTGTCACCGAACTGCCGGAACGACTCGATGTAGGATTCGCACCGCACCTGGTCGCCCGCGACGATCGGCCGGTGCACCCGGATCGTCTGTTCCGTCTGCAGCACCTGGCCGAGGTCGTACCCGGTGAGCACGGACTCGAACATCTTGCGCTGCATCAACATGAGCACGATCGACGAGAACGTCATCGGCGCGACGAGCCCGTCGAAGCCGAGTTCCGCCGCGGCGTCTTCGTACCGGTGGGCGGGATGGCCGTCCTGCAGCGCGCGCGCGAACTCCCGGATTTTCTCGCGCCCCACCTCGTATGAGTCGGTCAGGCGATATTGCCGCCCCACCAGTGCCTTGGCTTGTTCGGACGCGGTGGTCGTGATGTCGTTCATGTGCCTCTCTCGGGAATCCGCCGTCACCCCCGACCGGCCCGGCCCACCGTACCGAAGCCGCGACGACGCCGCAGGAGCGCCCTCGCCAGATCTGGGCATACCAACCGAAGGGCCGAAGGGGGACACAGTCTTGATCGCCATCGCGGGCACACCGCGTTACCGGATTCCCCCGAGCGCCGTCACACGGTCAGCACTCGTCTGGCGCAGGCACTCCCCGCAGCCTGTCGTCCAGCCAGATCATGGCTTCCGGATAACCGAGCGCACCGGCGATGATGTGCTCACCCAGCACACTGCGGTACACCGCGGGCACGCCGAGGCCGCACTGCTCCAGATAGAGATCGCGCGCGCCCTCGGCCGGGATCCAGAACTCCTGCTCGCCGTTGTAGACGTAGAGCGGAGTCGCCGACCGCATCCCGGCCATCTTCGTCACCCGATAGATGTCCGCGGCCAGCGCCGAATGCAGCGGATCGGGGAAATTCGCGGCGATGTCGATCGGCAGCATCAGCACGCCGATCGCTCCGAAGCTGCTGCCGCACATGTTCTTCACCGGCGAGGTGGCCACCCATCGGGCGAGATTGTTCATCCCGGCCAGGATCTCCGGCCGCTCGCGGCCGATGCCGAACACGGCACCCATGAATATCGCCGAGGCGAGGTTGCCGTTCATGCTGCGGGCCAGGATCTCGAAGTCGGCGGGCACGCCGCCCAGCGCCGCGCCCACGATCACGTCCGCCAATTCCGGTGCGTAGCCGTCGATCAGCTTCACCGCCCCGTGCGTCGCGATCGCGCCGCCGGAATATCCCGCCAGGCCGAACTTCGCGGCGCCGAACTCCTCCGGCAGCAGCCCGCGCACCGCCCGGATCGAGTCGAGTACGGCGTGCCCGGCCACGATGGGTTCGGCGTAGGCCATCGAAGGGCCCTCGTGGTCCGGGATCAGCACGGCGTACCCGCGCAGCGCCGCCAGATGCGTCGTAGGCGGCAGGAAGTCGGTGGTGCTGGTGTCGGGGTTGAGCCCGTGCGCGAGGGTGTATCCCGGCGTGCAGGTACGGCCGAGGGCATCGATGGGCAGGTTGTTCACCACCACCGGCCGCTGACCGGGCCCTGGCCACGGTGCGGCGGGAACGATCAGCGTCGCCGTGGCGTACGACGGTGCGCCGTGCGCGTCCGTCGTACGGTACTTCACCAGCAGCGCACGCTGGATCGGCAGCAGCAGCAACGGCGCGGCCGTCGCGCGCACGTCGCGGACCTCGATGACCTGTCCCTCGGCCGATTCGTCGAGATTCGCGGGCCGTAGGTCGAACATCGGGTCGCCGACGGCGGAGGGCAGCGTGGCCGAGCGCAGCGCGGCCAGCGACGGCGACAGCGTAGTCGCCTCGTGCGCAGGCGAAATCGGCTCCGGCAGCGGCGCGATCGGCGGCGGCGGGATCACCTGATCGATGAGTTGTTGTAGCGCGGGCAGCAACCCGCCCGGCGGCGGCGCGGGCGGCGGCTCTGCGGCGGCGGGGACGGCCAGGACCGAGCTGGCGGCGAGCAATGCCACAGCAATGGCACGCGAAATCTTCATGGCACACGCCTTCGGGTGCGAACGGCAACGTCGTCTGGCACCCGGGCGCACTGGCCTTCGACCCCCGAAATGTCCCCTGTCAGACCGGGAGCCAGGACGTCAGGCTACGTCAGCGCCCTGGACTGGACGCAGTAAAGCGTCCGAGTTGTGTTGTCGCGTATCCATATCGCAACAACCGGCCGAGACCCCTTTCCGAAGAGTGGGGTCCCGGCTCGGCCGTTCACGTATCGTCGCTCAGCAATTGCTCGGCGCCGGCTCCCCTCGGAAACGAGCGTCCAGCCAGTTCAGTGCCGCGGGAATACCGAGCACCGCCGCGGTCAAATGGTCCGGCACCGGGATCTCCTCGGTCTGCACCCTGGCGCCCGCCGAACACCATCGCTTGTCGGTGTTGACCACCGCGTCGATCGGGATGAGGCCGTCGATCGGCGAATGCCATTCGAACACCGGCGTCTTCGGCACGCCGTCGTAGAGTTCGAGGCTGTTCTCCTCGACCACGGCGCGCGCGGTGTTGTCGGTGATCATCGAGGTCGTCTTGGCGAAGTCCAGCGCACCGTGACCCGCCCCCGTCGAGAGGATGTCGTTGGTGCAGCTGTTGGCGATCTGCGCGCGAGCGGCCAGACCACGTTCGTTCAGCTGGTCGCTCAGCGGGAAGCGAGTCGGGTACTCCCGTTCCAGCCCGAACCCGGCGGCGAACGCCAGACCGAACACCGGGTGCGGGTTGAGCCCCAGCCCCTCGAGCATCTTCACCAGATTCATCGGCACGCCGCCCATGGCCGCGCCCGCGATGTCGAGTTCCGGCGCGTACTTCGGCTGCAGAGCCGCGGCCCACGCGGTGGCCATCCCGCCGCCGGAGTATCCGACCATCGCCACCGGGCTGCGCTGCACCCCGAGTTCGTTGACCTGCTTGACGGCGCGGATCCCGTCGAGCGTGATCTGCCCGCCGAGCTTCGCGGCGCCGTAGGCGAAATTCGGGCCGAGGTGGTCGGGCAGCGCGACGCTCCAGCCGCGCGCCAGCAGCACGTTCCAGCCGGGCGCTTCCCGCACGACGAGGTTCGGGTCGCCGGTGTAGAGCACCCGGGAGACCGAGCACTCCGAGCCGAGCCCGTTGATGATGTGCTGGAACGACAGCAGCGGACCGTCCGCACGATGCGCCTTCGGCGTCAGCACCGTGGTGGTCGCCGCGATCGGTTTCCCCTCCGAACTCGTCGACCGGAATCGGATCACGGTCACCGTGGTCTCCGGGAAGATCGCCAGCGGCGGCATCACCCTGGTCGCGATCACGTCGCCGGGCTTGCGGTCGGCGATGTCCGCGGGCGTCGCGTAGAAGGGATCCGGATCGGGTTCGGGATACAGCGGCGCGCTGGTCGCCGCGCCGGCCATGCTCGCGATCAGCACCAGCCCCGCGGCCATCGCTCCGATCGCACGTGCGAGACGTCTTCGCCCCACTCCCCTACCCAACGAACGTGGGCGCTGACTCATCGACGTGTGCCTCCTGAATCGTCCGACGCTGTGCTCATCCTCGGCAACATCACCCGCGCTGGGTACCGCCCGACGCGATCATGTTGACAATTCACAAGTTTGGGTCGCCCGGGCTGTGCCCGCGATGCGCCCCGGCTGGTGACTGTACCCCACGACGCCGCGTCCGTTCTGTGACATTTCCAGCCGATAACCTGCAACATGTTCTCAGCAGTGGCGGCCCTTTACCGTCAGTCCTACCGGCGCGGCTGCCGCGCAGGCCGGAAGGAGACAGTGGCATGGACGGCACTGTGCGCAGACTCGCTGACCGCGACGACACCCGAGAACCGCCGACCCGGCGTATCACCGTCTACTTCGACGGGCCCACTCCCGAGGACGCGCTGGTCCTCGAATACGCGGCCACCAAAACCGAGGCGTGGGAGTTCACCTCGGCCGCCGCACACGCCGGGCTCACCGTCACCGTCGACGGCCAGGTCCGTCCCGGCCTGCGCAGGCTACCGTGCCATTCGCTCTGGCGCTGAGTGAGCGGACTCAGGGCCGATCGAGCACGCCACGCAGGAAGTCGAGCGCGTCGGGAAACGCCTCGCGCGCCGCGCCGAGATGATCGCCTGGATACCAGTCCACCCGCAGATCGGTGCCCGCGCAGCGCAGCTCGGCGATCAGCTCGAGCGTCAGCGGCGCGGGCACCTCCAGATCCGTCAGCCCTTGACCGAGGTACAACGGCACCGAGTAGCCGTTCGTCGGCACCTTCAACATCGCGCGCACCGCGGCCAGCAGCGCGGGGTCGTCCAATGGCCGCGACAGCATGGCCCCGATGCCGATGCCGGACACCTGCGCGTCCGCCTCGGCGACGCAGTCCGCTTCCACGATGCGCAGGACGTCCCGGCCCACCGGGGTCAGGTAGCCGTCGATGTCCAGCTCCGGCGCACTGGCGCGCAATCCGGCCAGCAGCATGCCGAAATAGGTCGTCGTCTTCTGCAGCGGCAGCCGCGGCAGCCAAGGCCCCGCCAGCGGGAACACCACGTCCAGATTCGACGGTGCGCCGGTCGCGGCCGCGCCGCGCAGATCGAGTTCCGGTGCGTCGCCGGGCGCGAGATGGGCGGTGAACAGCGCGGCGTGCCCGCCCTGCGACTGACCGAACACCGCCCAGCGGGTACCGAGCGAAGGGGCGACCGCCCGTGCCGCGCGCACGCCGTCGATGATGCTGCGGGCCTGGGCGGGACCGTCCAGATAGGGATGCACGCCGGGGGTGCCGAGTCCGACGTAGTCGGAGATCACCACCGCATAGCCCGCGCGCAGCAGATCCGGGTACACCGACGTCAGGTAGTAGTCCCGGGGTCGCAGCGTGAACGCGCACTCGTCGGCGATCCCGGAAGTGCCGTGCGCGTAGGCGACGATCGGCCAACCCCCTTGCGGCGGAGCGCCTTCGGGCAGATAGAGCACTCCGGTGCTCAGCATGGGCCCGCGCGGGCCACGCGACCGATACGTCAGCCGTTCGGCGGTCGTCGCCCCTGCCACGTGCAGACGGTCCGCCAGTTCCGCCAGGTCCGTCACGGTGCCGGGCGCCTCGTCCACCCCGGCGTCCGCGGGCCCGGCCAACGCGACCGTCACCGAGACCACGACGCCCGCCGCCCCCACCATGAACCGTCCACACCGCACCGACCGACTATCCCCAGCCGCGGCCGCACCGGCAAGCCACCACAATCGGTGGCCCGGCCGGGCGACCTCGCCGGGACCGCCCGGGCTCGCTAGGCTCGGATGAGCACGCCGGAAACCGGTGCCGAGGAGAACACAGGAGGCTCGACCGTGGCGCAGCGGTACCCGTATCGCCTCGTCACCCGGCGCCGCGCCGCCGTACTGCTCGCGGCGGGGCTGCTGCCTCTGCCGATCGCCTGTGGAAACGATTCGCCCGATCCTTCGGCGGACACGACCACGACCGCAGGCACCACGACCGCAGGCACCACGACCACCACCGTACCGACCGCGCCGATATCGATACCGCAGGCCGCCGTGCCGTCCGTCGACCCCTACGCGGGACAGCCGCTGATCGATCACGTCGCCTGGACCGAAGCGATCGACGGACCCCGGCTGCTCGTCTTCCCGACGCAGGCCGGTCGGCGGACCACCTTTCCCGGCTCGGACGAACGGGCGTGGCAGGAGGTCGTGGCCGAGTCGGCGAACGCGGACGCACCGGGCATGCGCGATCAGTTCGTCTGCCACTGGGCGTGGGCCCGGCTGGTCCAGCCGGACAAGCCGAGCTGGAACCTGGAACCGTGGCGCCCGGCGGTGGGCTACCAGGCCACCGTCGAAGCGCGCTGTAATCCCGGCGGCCCCGAGCGCTGAGCGCGGGCGCCGCCCCGACCGGAAGGAGCGATCCATGCGCGTCGTCATCGCAGGCGGACACGGGAAGATCGCATTGCTGCTGGCCCCATTGCTCACCGCGAACGGCCACGAGGTCGCCGCCCTCATCCGCGACCCCGAGCACGCCGCCGACGTACGCGCCACCGGCGCCGAACCGGTGCTGTGCGATCTGGAGAAGGCGGGCACAGACGAGGTGGCGGATGTCGTAAAAGGCGGCGACGCGGCGGTTTTCGCCGCCGGCGCCGGGCAGGGCAGCGGCGTGGACCGGAAATACACCGTCGACCTGGGCGGCTCCGTCCGGCTGGCCGAGACCGCCGAGCGCACCGGAGTGCGCCGCTTCCTGCAGATCTCCACGATGGGCGCGGGGCAGCCGGTCGCTCCCGGTTCCGACGACGTGTGGGCGGCGTACATCGACGCGAAGACCAAGGCCGAAGACGATCTGCGCGAGAGAGATCTCGACTGGACCATTGTGCGCCCCGGCCGCCTGACCGACTCCCCCGGCACCGGTCTGGTGACTCTCGCGCCGGCCCCGGTCGGGCGCAGCGAGGTCCCGCGCGCCGATGTGGCGGCCGTACTGGCCGGACTGCTGCCCGCCGCGCCCGCATACGGGCTGACCCTCGAACTCGTCTCGGGTGACACTCCGATTAGCCAGGCAATTGCACATCTGACCGATTGAGCTGTCGCGCACCCCGCTACCGCCCTTGCCGATCGACCGCAACGGTCACGATGGGAGAACAACCGTGTTCAGTCGAATCGTCTCGATGAAGATCCGCCCCGGCTCCCGCGCCGAGTTCCTGGCAGCCATATCCCGCAGCGCCGACGCCTCCGTCCGGACCGAGCCCGGCTGTCTGCGCTTCGACATCTGCGCAGATCGGGTGGACCCCCACCGATTCTTTCTCTATCAGCTCTACACCGACGACGAGGCGGCGGAAGCACACCGTTTCACCGAACATTTTCTTGCTTGGCGGGCCGCGGCGGACCAATTCGTCGAGCCGGGTACACAGATCGATTACAGCACGGACGTCCTATTCGGCCGCGACTGAAATTTCGCGTCGGGCACCGTTTCCGCAAACTTCCGGCCGCGAAATACGCAGTGCGCACGTGCAATCGATCGTGCAGATGTGCTTGCATCTGAAAGGTACGGCGGCATAAACTCGGTCCCGCAACGCTTTACAGGGGACCACCAGGGGAGGCCGCGTGGGCGAGCCGAAGGCCGAAGCCGCCATGGGTTTGCCGCCGCCAGAAACAGGGGCATTCGAATGGAACATCCACTTACCGGCGGCCGGTTCGGATCAGCCGACACCGCACTGGCCGACCAGCCGGCGAACGGTAGACATATGAGCACATTATCGGCCCACAGCGGCCACACCGATACCGCATTTTCCCGAGAAACCGCCGTGGCATACGTGATCGATGCCGTCGAATCCACCGGGGCGGCGACTCGGCACGATTTCGATATCGACCGCATCGTCACCACCGCGCACGCGATGGCCGACGACTGGGATCTCGAGGCATTGCAGCCCGCTACATTCTGGCGAATCGCCTCCAGCTTCATCAAGCAGTAGATCGTCCCGCCGTCCGAGCCCGGCGGATAACGAAATTTTCGGCGGCTACCACCGCCGAGCGATTGGACAGCAAAGAAAAACCGAGCGGCCACCTCCGATTTGGGAGGTGGCCGCTCGGCGTATCGGGTCTTCGGCGGCGCCGAGACTACCGCGTGGCCTCAGCGCCCTTCGGCATACTTCTCCATGATCGCGATCGACTTGTCCGGGCGCTCGGCCTGCACACTGAGGCGGTCCATCACCGACAGGTACAGCGCCAGGTCTTGCCGCCGCTCGAGATACAACGCGCTGGTCAACTGTTCGAGATACACGATGTCCGGCAGTTCGGCCTCGGCGAAACGCAGAATGCTGAAGGAACTGCCCGCCGCGGCGTGCTCCCCCGCGGTGAACGGCAGCACCTGGATCGTCACATTGGGCAGCTTCGCCAGCCGGACCAGATGCAGCATCTGCTCTCGATGCACCTGCGCGCCACCGACGGGCCGCACCAACGCGGCCTCGTCGAGCACCGCCCACACCACCGGCGGGTCCGAGCGGAAGAGGATTTCCTGCCTGCGCTGACGCACCGCGACCCGCCGATCCGTGTCGGCGTCCTCGTACCCGAGCGATACGACCGCCCGGGCGTATTCAGGCGTTTGCAGCAGTCCGGGAACAAGATGCGACTCGTAGGTGCGGATCTTGCTCGCGGCCTGTTCCAGGCCGAGGTAGGTGCCGAACCACTGCGGCAGCAGGTCGCTGTAGCGATGCCACCAGCCGGGCTCGTTGGCCTGCCTGGCCAACTCGAGGAACGACTCGCGCTCCTCGGCGTCGTGAACGCCGTAAAGGGTCAGCAGGTCGCGGATGTCGCGTTCCTTGAAGCCGGTACGGCCCAACTCGAGACGACTGATCTTGGCGTGCGATCCCCGGATCGCATCACCCGCCGCTTCACGGGTGATGCCCTTCTTCTCCCGAAGCTTGCGCAGCTGGCCGCCCAATGCGATGCGTAGCACGGTCGGACCACGTTCCGCGACAACGGATTGCACATGACCATCGTCATCGGGTTCAGCGATCATCGAGTTCGTCTCCGATACTCCGGGGGTTGCCCACAGTGTGTCACAACCACCTGTCGCGAGACACACCGCACCGACCGCCAATGTTACCGCTCAGCTAGTCAAATAGTCGAACTCCCCGGCCTTCGCGCCGCGGACGAACGCGTCGATCTCCGGACGCGTGTAGATCAAGACCCCGCCTTCCGGGTCCCGCGAGTTACGTACTGCCACCTGGCCGTTGGCCGTTTCGGCCACCTCGACGCAGTTGCCGCTCGGATTACTGAAGGAACTCTTTCGCCAAGTTCCGATGATCTCGTTGGTGGATGTATCCGACATCTTCCCCACTCCTCCGTTACCGCAGTCAGGCGATTCGGTTCGTGCAGATGCACGTTCAAACGTTCTTGCATCTGCACCGACACCGGACGATAGCACGAAGTTCGCCCTCTGTGCGCCCACGGATCGGCGTCATCCGGCGACAGATGTGAAACACGATCACCTCGACCCGGAAACACCGAGATCAGCTCGCCGATCCACCCCTCTGGACGCGCGCGAATCTTGTACTGTCACAGTGCACATCGGATGTACCAGTCATTCGCGACAACCCCACGCACCCACCTGCACGGCAGTGCCGCGGACCCGTTTCTGCCTAGGAGTACAACCCCATGACCGAAGACCACAGCCCCCTCATCCGAACCGACATACCCCACTCCGCGCGCATCTGGAACTACTGGATGGGCGGCAAGGACTATTACGAGATCGACCGCATCGCAGGCGATGCCGGGATCGAGGTGGATCCGGACATCACCACCATGGCGGTGCAGTCGCGCCAGTTCCTCATCCGCGCGGTGCGCTACCTCGCCGGGGAGCAGGGCATCCGCCAGTTCCTCGACATCGGGACCGGCCTGCCCACGATGCAGAACACCCATGAGGTCGCCCAGAGCGTCGCGCCGGAGTCCCGGATCGTGTACGTGGACAACGATCCGCTGGTGCTCACGCACGCGCGGGCGCTGCTCACTTCCACCACGCCGGAGGGCGTCACCACCTACATCGACGCCGACTACCACGATCCCGAGCGGATCATCACCGACGCCAAGCACGTCCTGAACTTCAACGAGCCCATCGCCGTAATGTTCATGGGCGTGCTCGGCCACGCCAAGACCTACGACGAGCTGCTGCGCATCGTGCGCACCGTGCTGGACGCCGTGCCGTCGGGCAGCTACCTGGTGATGTGGGACGGCACCGACGACAGCAAGGCGTATGTCACCTTGTGCGAGAACTACACCGGCACCGGTGGCACTCCTTATGTCCCCCGCCCGCAGGCTCAGATCAAGGCCGTCTTCGACGGTCTGGAGTTGGTCGAGCCGGGCTTCGTGTCCATCACGCAGTGGCGCTCGGGCGCCACGGAGGTGGGCGAGTCCCGTCCGATCTCCGCCTACGGCGCGGTCGCGCGCAAGCCGTAAGGCCCCTGAACGCCAAACCGCAAGCGGCACAGCGGCGGTCGCCGGTCACCACCGGCGGCCGCCGCCGGTTTTTTTCTCCGACCGATCGTGCAGATGTACTTGCATTTGCAAGCGACGGAGGAATAGACTCGAACTCGAAATCGGGGAGGTACGCAGGGAGTTCGAGTCTGCGCTACCAGTACGTCGGCCTCCCCGCCGCACGTCGGACGCGAGGGGTAGTCGAATGATCGAGCCATTTCGAACTTCCCCCAGGGTTGCCGTCATCGACGGCGCCGGCGCCGAGCCCTTTCGCCAGTACCCTGCGCCCGAGTTCGCCGCGACGGATTGCAGTGTGGAGCCCCGCGGCCTCACCTACCGGCAGGCCCGCGACATCCTCTACGCCCACGAGGTCCACGGTCCGCAGTGCAGGCAGTGGCTGGCGGCAGCCGCGTATCTGTCAGCCGGGCTGGACGACGAATAACAGGCCACATCCCGGCGCGCGAGTGCCTCGCCGCTTCGTAAGCCCTGCTCCAGCACCGTAATCCGGGCCGCGCGCTGCGCGTCCGTCATCGGGTCACTACGGAATGCGGAGCGATCCCAGGCGATCTCACAGATCACTCCCGGTCCACACAGCCCTTTCGTATAGTGATCGATCGACTCGGGCGCGATTTCTCGCACGCCCGACGTGGCATTGGGGAGCGAACTCGTCATGACCTACTCCGCGTTGGATCTGTCCGCCGACTCGTCCGACCCGGTGCTGGAAATCGGTGGACAGCCGGCTTCGGTGCCTTTGCAGAACACCGACAGCGTGGCCTCGCACATGGTCGGATATTTCGAGAACGTCATGGCGCCCTGCCGCACCCTGCCCGGCGAGCAGATCCGCGGTGACGTCACGAAACTCACCCGCAGCTGCCTGAACCTCGCCGCAGAGATGTTCGACCGGCGAACCGTGCCGGACGAGGAGCAACTCGGCCCGGTGCGCGCGGCCGCCGCCCGCTGGGCGCGCGAGGGCGTGCCGTTGAGCACCATCCTGCGCGCCTACCACGAAGGATTGCGCATCGCCTTCGGTCTGGTCACCGCGCCCGCCGAGGCCGACGACGTCGAGGAGGTGCTGGTCGCCGCCGATCTGCTCCTCGAACTGCTCGAGGCGATCACCGCGGCGGTGTCCGATGCCTACGTCGACGAACAGCACCTGGTCGCCAAGGAGCATCAGACGGCGGCGCAGACGCTCGCCTCGGCGCTGCTGAGCGGGCGCGGCAGCTCGGCTCTGGCCCGCCAGACGGGTATTCCGATCGCGGAGGCGTATCAGGTTGTCGCCCTGTCGATTCCGGAGCATCCGGACGAGCGCGATCCGCGCGTCGACGGGAACGTCGCCGCGCGCCGGAAACTGCGACGGCTACAGTCCGAGCTGGCCACCGTGTTCGCCTCCCGCGCGCTCGCGCTGCTCAGCGCCAAGGGCGGCACACTGCTCATCCCGTCGGGCGACGAGGCCGAGACCGTGCTCACGGCCGCCACGCTCGAGCTGCTCGCCGTCGCCGCCGAGGTCCCGCTCACCGCGACCGTGGTGCCGACCGACACCGATCAGATCCCCGAATCGGCCGATCAGGCACACGAGCTGCTCAATCTCGTGCGCGTCGGCGTCCGGCCGCCCGGTCTCTACCAGATGTCGGATCTGGCGGTGGAGTATCAGCTCACCCGCAGCGGCCCGGCCACGCGCCGGATCGCGACCATCCTCGACCCGCTCGACGCCCATCCCGAGCTGTTCGACACCATGCGCGCCTACCTGGGCAACGACATGAACCGGCAGCTCACCGCGCGCCAGCTCTTCGTGCACCCGAACACCGTCGACTACCGCCTGCGCCGCATCGCCCAGCTCACCTCGATCGACCTGGCGACCTCGGCGGGCATCTCACAGGCGGCGATCGCCCTGCTGGCCCGGGATCTGGACCGCAGCGTCGCCCGTCGCCTGTGACGTCCGCGCCGTGACCTGATCGTGGCCTGTAACGGATTCGTGCTGGTCACCGGACCGTGAACTTGCGATCCTGGTAGTGCCGCGACGTCTGGATGGTGAAATATGCGAATTTCGGAGATCCTGCACAGAAAAGGCAGCGACGTGGCCACGGTCGCGCCCGATACGACGGTACGCACACTGCTCGCCACGCTGGCCGAGCGGAACATCGGCGCTGTCGTCGTCTCCCCCGACGGCAACACGATCGCGGGCATCGTCTCCGAGCGCGACGTGGTACGCAGCCTGCACGCGTGGGGCGCGGACCTGCTGGACATGCCGGTCTCGGCGATCATGACCTCCGCGGTGCGCACCTGCGCGCCCGAGGACCGGGTCGACGGCCTGCGCCGCACCATGACCGACCACCGCATCCGGCATCTGCCGGTGGTGCACGAGGGCAGGCTGGTCGGCATCGTGAGCATCGGCGATGTGGTCAAGAGCGCGATCTCGGAATTGGCGGACGAACGCGAACACCTCGTGGAGTACCTGCAGGGCAGATATTAGAGCTCGCTGAGGTTCCCCAGATCGGCCGAGAGCCAGTGCTCCGGCCGCAGGAATACGGCGACCTGCTCACCGTAGGCCTCGGCCGCCTTCAGGTAGGTGTCCACCGATTCGGCGGGTACGTACCGCGCGGCCATTTCACGGTGCATCTCGTCGGTCATCGGGGTGATCCGGGTGACCGGGCCCTCCACGCTCACGTAGCGGACCGTGGGTTCGGCCTGCTGCACCATCAGACCGAACCGGCCGGTCTCCCGGATGTAGCGCATCTTCTGCGACTCCGGGCCGGTCAGGATCCAGACCTCGTCACCGGGACTGTATTGGTACCAGATCGGGACGGTGAGCGGGCCACGACCGGTGCCCGCGGCCACCGAGAACGCCGCGATATGCGGCTGCGCAAGGAACTCTTGACGCTCTTGCAGGGTCAGAGGCATACGTTCCAGGCTAGTCGTGAAAGCCTTTGTCCACGACAAAACTTCGAAGTCCGTACCGAAAATGCGTATCGTGGGTGACGTCCGAGTTACCGGTGGGAAGGGAGCGTCACGTTGCGGTCCCCCACCCCGAGATCGCCGGTGACGCGGACGGAGGACATTCCCCGGCCGCCGGAAATCCCGACGTTCGCGCCCGCCGCGGTGCGGGCGCTGTTCCCGGCCATCGCCGGCGCCTCCGAGGTCTATTTGGACAGCGCCGCCACCACGCAGAAGCCGCTGCCGGTGATCGAGACCATTCAGCGCTACCACAGCAACAACACCGCCAACGCAGGCCGCGGCACCTACCCCTGGGCCACCGGTCTCACGGCTCGGATCGCCCGCGTCCGCGAACACGCCGCCGCGTTCATCGGCGCCGAGCATCCGGACGAGGTGGTCTTCACCGCGGGCGCCACCGCCGCACTCAACGCCGTCGCGCTGTCGTGGGGTCTGACGGCGCTCGCCGACGGCGACGAGATCCTCTACAACGCAAGCGATCACGCGTCGAACGTGTACCCGTGGCAGCACTTGCGCGGGCTGCTCGCCCGGTTCGGACGCCGCATCCACCTCGTTCCCTACCGGGTGACCGCTGCGGGCGAGGCGGACACCGACGACATCCTGGCCAAGATCACCCCGTGCACCCGGCTGATCACGACCGGGCATCTGCACCATGTCTTCGGCGGTCTGAGCACTCTCGAGGAACTGCGCGGCCGGATCGATCCGGCGATCCTGCTGTGCTTCGACTGCTCGCAGAGCGGCGGCCATCTTCCGGTCGACGTCACCGCGCTCGGTGCGGATTTCGCGATCTTCGCCGCGCACAAGATGTTCGGTACGCCCGGCACCGGGATCCTCTACTGCCACCGGCGTGTGCACGACCGGTTGACGCCGTTCCTGCCCGGGGGCAACTCCGGCGTCGAACCGGGTCCCGGCGGGCTGCGCCCGGGGCCGATGCCGTCGCGGCTGGAAGGCGGAACGCCCGACATTCCGGGCATCCTCGCCCTCGGCAGTGCGCTGGAGGTGCTGGAATCGTTCGGTCTCGACGCCGTCGCCGCGCACAATCGCGCCCTGACCCTGCGGCTGATCGACGGGCTGCGACCGGTTCCCGGCCTGGAGTTCCTGCCCGGCCCGGCGCACGCGACCTGCGAGGTCGGCTACGGCATCGTCTCCTTCACCCTGGAGGGGATCTCGGCCGCCGACGCGGGATTCGTCCTGAGCGAGTTCGGTTTCCTGGTGCGCACCGGTGCGCACTGCGTCCCCGCCGAGTCCGACGGCGCGGGCTCGGTGCGGGTCAGCACGCACATCTACAACACGCCCGACGAGATCGACCGATTCGTCGCGTGCGTGCGAACCATCGCCGAGGAGGTCACGTGAGTAACGACATCCCCCGCTACGACCGGCGGGCCGCGTCCAGGGTGCTGGCCGACTTGGCGCAGCCAGGGTTGTTCACCGAACCGGTACCCGCTCCCCGACATCGGCGATTCGAATACGCCTGTACGGCCTTGGGTCTCGAGCCGGACAGCCATCTCACCTACTCGCAGCGGCTGTATCTGGAGCGGTTCATGCGGCCGTGCCGCGCGGACCAGGTGACGAGCGCGACGCATCGGATCGCGTGGACCGACAGCGCGGGCATCCCGAATACCGGGCACTTCCGTGCCGGTGGTCTCGGCCCGTCGGTGCCGATCGCGACGCGCGAGACGGTCCTGGCGTTGTGGCGCCAATTGGACGCCGACGCCGATTTCGCCGCGCGGGTCGCGGCGCTCGGACCTCGCGAACACGCCGTATTGGCCGGCACGACCACCGACCACGATCCGCGCGACATCTTCCGGGTCGGCATCGAGGCGGCGGGGCGCGTGCTGGCCCAGCACGCGTTGCTGGTGGACGCGACCCCCTACCGCGACGCCGCCGAATTCGCCGAAGGGCTCCGCGTTTCCGGGATCTTCGCCACGGTCGCCACGCGATGGTTCTGGGAATTGCAGGCCTCGACCTACCGGCGGGGCATGATCCCGGTGACGCTGGTCGCGCAACCCGACGGCACCGTCCGCTATTCGGCGGAGTCGGTGGCGACCCTGCGCGCGATGAAGGACGCCACCATCGCCGACGCGCACGCCGTGATGGAGCGCGCCACCACGGCCGAAGGCCTCACGGTGGCCGAGGCGATCGCCAAGTACCACGACGACCTCGACCTGATCTCCCGGCAATACGCCCTGCTGCCCAAGGGCAGCCATCCGGCCTGCCCGGCCGCCACGCCACACCAGCTCGACAGCGGGCATTTCAGTCTCCTCCCTCTGCTGGTCGACCGATTCGTCGCGACGTTCACCGAGATCGCGGGCCGCTGCGCGGTCGCCGAGGTGAGCGCCGAACTCGACCAGGCGACCGCCGACCGGGTCGCGACCGCCGAGGACCAGGTGTTCTACGTGCCCGACATGACCTGCAAGCACTGCGTCCGCACGATCGGCGGAGTGCTGGAGTCGATGGACATCCGCGTGGTCGAGATCGACCTGGACAGCAAACGGGTGGTGGCCGAGTTCCGCAGCCCGCGCAATCGGGCCCGTGCGTTCGAGGCGATCCGGGACGGCGGCTACAACCCGGTCGCGCAGCGGCCGGACGACGCGCCGCGGGCGTCGGCCACCGAGCCGTCGGAAGCCGCCGTATGACGCCGTGGCCGCCGGCGCTGCCCGCGAAGCTCCACCCGATCGTCCGCGCTTTTCTCGACACTCCCGGCCTCCCGACGCAAACGCTGACGAGATTCGGATCGCCCGCGCATCTGGTGTTCCCGCAGGTGTATTCGGAGAATCTCCTGCGCCTGCGTTCCGTGCTGGAGCGGAGCCTTCCCGGCCACCGGATCTGTTACGCGCACAAGGTGAACCAGTCTCGCGCGTTCGTCCGTACCGCCGAACGCGAGGGCATCGCCGTCGACGTCGCCTCACCGCACGAACTGTCCAGCGCCCGCGCCGCCGGGTTCGATCCGGCGCGCATCGAGGTCACCGGCCCGAAAGGGGAAGCCTTCCTGCGTGAACTCGTCGACCGAGGGGTCACGATCAACGTGGACAACCTCTGGGAGCTGGGCCGCATCGCGGAACTGGCCGGAACGCAAGCGGAAGTGCCTGTGCTACTGCGAATTTCCGGATTCGACGCGGGACAGGTGAGCCGGTTCGGGATACCGCTCGCGCATGTCGGGCAGGCATTCGATCTGCTGTCGGCGCGGCGCGGGCGGATCGCCTTCCTGGGCTTCGCCTTTCACCTCGACTCCGGCGACCTCGGTGAGCGCGTCCGGGCGATCGACACCTGCCTGCGACTGATCGAGCGCGCCTACGATCACGGGCTCACCCCGTCGGTGCTCGACATCGGCGGCGGCTTCCGGCAGGTGTTCACCGCCGACGCCGAGCGGTTCGACGCCTACGTGCTCGCGCTGCGCGAATCGCTGCTCGGCCGCGGGGAGCCGATGACCTGGGGCAGCAACACCTTCGGCTACCACGTCGCGGGCGGGGCCGTGCACGGCACACCGGTGTTCCACAAGTACGCCAACATCATCGCCGCCGACCGCATGCTCGCCGATCTGCTCGACGCTCCGCTGGAGCGGCACGGCGGACGCACGGTGGCGCAGGTGGCGGGCGACAATCTGCTGGAGATGTGGCTGGAGCCGGGCAAGGCGCTGGTAGATCACGCGGGTATCACGGTGGCCACAGTCGAGTTCGTCAAGGAGGTCGCCGACGGCAGCGTGCTGGTGCACGTCGACCTCAGCCGCGATTCGGTGACGCCCGCCGATCAGGAGGTCATGGTCGACCCGATCCTCCTGCCCGGCGATGACGCGACCGCGGGCGACCGCGACACGGGTCCGGTCGGCGTCTACCTCGCCGGGCGGCTGTGCCTGGAGCGCGATCTGATCACCAACCACAAGGTGTGGCTGCCCGCGCGGCCCCGGCCGGGCGATTCGGTGGTGTTCCCGAATACCGCCGCCTATCACATGGACCTGTCCGCCGCGACGGCCTCCATGCATCCCCTGCCCGCGAAACTCGCGGTCACCCGGACGCCCGACGGGTTCCGGGTCGTGCACGACGCCGACTACGAGCCCGATTTCCCCGTCGAGTCTTCCCGGCCGCGTCAGATCGCGCCGCACGCCACCGACCTCGTCAACCGTCCGGTCCGATCCGTCGAGGCCCCCTGATGCGATACGACCACATCACCGAACTCATCGGCAACACGCCGCTGCTGCGGCTCGACCCCGCGGTGCACGGGCTGGCGAATGTCGAACTCTACGCGAAACTGGAGTCGCACAACCCGTTCGGTTCGGTGAAGGACCGGGTGGCCTGGGCGATGCTGCGCGACGACCTGGCGCGAATCCGCGACGAGGGCCGGACACTCATCGAGGCGTCCAGCGGTAACACGGCCAAAGCGCTGCGCGTCCTCGGCGCGATGTACGGGATCGACCTGCGCGCGGTGACCAACCGGATCAAAGTGGGCGAGGTCCGTGATCTGCTGCAGCTGTTAGGCACCGAGATCGTGGAACTGCCCGGCCTCTCCGAGTGCCCGGACCCGACGACGCCGAACGACGTCTACTCGGTGATCGAGGCGACCATGGCCCAGCAGCCCGCTACGTACCGGCATCTGTCGCAGTACACCAACGAGAAGAACATCGAGGCGCACCACCACGGCACCGGCCGGGAGATCCACGAGGACCTGGCCGCCGATGGCATCACCAGGATCGATTATCTGATCGGCGGGCTCGGCACCACCGGTTCCACCAGGGGGACCGCTACCTACCTGCGCAAGCACAATCCCGAATTACGCACCGTCGCGGCGGTTTCGGAGCGATCGGACTTCATTCCCGGCATCCGTTCGGAGAGCGAGATGTGGGACGTCGGGCTGTTCCAGCCGGAATTCTACGACCGGATCGTGACCGTGACGGCGGGCGACGCCGTGGACGCGACGCTGCGCCTGGCGAGCGGATACGGGGTCCTGGCCGGGCCGACCAGCGGTGCGAGTTACGCCGCCGCGCTGGAGACGCTCGGCGCGCTCGATGTGTCCGCGAGGGATCCGGACGATCCGCTCGTGGCGGTGTTCATCGTCTGCGATCGCCTCGAACCGTACCTGTCGTACATCAAGAAGCGCAGGCCGGAACGGTTCGGCCGCGCCGAACGCGAAGCGGCCCCGACCGCGGAGGAGCTGGCGGCGGTGCCGCGGCTGTCGCCCGAGCAGCTCGCCGAGCTGGACCGGACCGGACGCCCGACCATCGTGGACAGCCGTGGCGCCATGGCCTATCGGATCGGGCACGTCCCCGGCGCGTTGAACATCCGCGACGACCAGCTCGACGACATGTTCGGGCACGGCATCCCGTTCCCGCGCTCGCGCCCCGTCGTCTTCGTCTGCCCCGTCGGTGAACTGTCGGTGCGGTTCGCCGCATGGGCCAGGCGAGCCGGCTACGACGCCACCAGCTTGGCCGGTGGCGTGGTCGCCTGGCGCGATGCGGGGTTGCCGCTGGAACGAGGCTGATCGCCCGTGGGCTCACCGCCGCCCGGCGGACAAGTCCGTCAGCAACGGGGTAACCGGACCACGGTAACCGGCGGCCAGGAGTTCGACTGTGGCGGTGAACAATTCGGTGAAAGCGACCGCGGTGCCCCGCTCGAACAGCGCGGCCGGGTAGATGAATACGCCGTCGATGCCCGCGGGCGCACCGAGCCGGTCGTACCGGTCGACGAGACCGAATTCGAGGTCGTGCTTGGCGCGGACGATTCCGGTGTCGACCTCGGTGATGCTCACCCCGCCGGAAGCGTCCGCCGCGGGCTGGGCGGCCGCGCCGCGCTGGAGGATGAGCGTCGCTTGGAACAGCGGGCAGGCCGCGTCCTGCAGCAGGCAGCGCTTCAGCCGCTGGCCGGGTGTATCGGGATGGGCGAAGGCGGCCAGCGCCACCCCGCGCACCTGATCGAGCAGTTCCTCCGCGTCGGCGGCGCGGTCGAGCCGGACGCGCATCAGTACGTCGTCGGCGAAGTTGCCCACCAGGTCGTCGAGCAGCCGGTGATCGCGGCCCGCGACCGCGGTGGCCACCGTCACGTCGGCGCTGCCGGAGAAAGCGCCGACGGCCACCGCGAACGCGGTCTGCAACACCATGAACAGGCTGGCTCGCGCCGCGCACGCCCGATCGAGCAGCGCACGGTGCACACCGGCGGCGAACGCGACCGGTACGACGGCACCCGCGCTCGCACCGCCTCGGCGGATGGCACGAGGCCGGACGCAGGGGAAATCGAGCACCGGCGGCCGACCGGCCAGGGTGTTGGCCCAGTACCGCAACTGCTGCGTGGCGCGGCTCCATTCGTCGGAGTAGTCACCGAGCTGGGCGTGCTTCCACAAGGTGTAGTCCGCGTAGTCGATCGGCAGCGGCGGCCAGTCCGGCGCGGCTCCGTCCTGTCTGGCGAGGTAGGCAGTGCCGAGATCGCGCAGCAGCGGGGCCACCGACCGCCCGTCGATCGAGATGTGGTGCACGACCAGCACCAGCACCACCTCGTGCGGTCCGAGCACGCACAGCCGGGCGCGAAGCGGCAGGTCGGTCTCCAGATCGAACTCGATCGCGGCGAATTCCGCGATATGCCGCGGCAATTCGGCTTCGGTGGCCAGGACGACGTCGGTCCGCCCCCCGGCCTCGTCCGCGGGGACGATCACCTGGGCCGGGCCCGAGGCGGTCCTCGGGTAACGGGTGCGCAGCGGTTCGTGCCGGGCGACGACGTCGTCGATCGCGGCGACGATCCCCTCGGGCCGCAGTGCCGGCCCGGACAGTCGCACCGCGCGAGTCACATTCCAGTCACTCGAGTTCCCGGCCCGCGCGGCGTGCCACATCCGTTCCTGCGCGGGGGCGAGCGGGATGTGCGCCGGACGCGGCCCACGGGCCAGCGGCAGCGGCCGCCGCGGCGGCGGGAGAGGCCGAACCGCCGGTCGTACGGGGCGCATCCCCGCATGCCCGAGTACGTGACCGATTCCTTCGGACGAGATCGCCGCAGCGGAGTTGTGCACGCGCCGTCACCTCCACTACCGAACCACCGAGCAACCCAGGGAAGGTAACCAGGTCGAGTAAACCGTCAGTTACCGCACCGTGACGGCGCGGAATCCAGTTCGGCAAGACCGGGGAGGGCGGGGCGGGTGCGCGCGGCGCCGGGGCGCGCCGCCAGGCACTATCGTTGGGCCGTGCAGACAGGTCAGGACGCAGACGACGACGGGGGCCCACGGATCTGGGGTGGGACGACGCTCACCGAGCGCAGGGAGACGCGGCGGGCGGCGCTGTTGGAAGCGGCGCTCGATCTGATCGGCGAGTCGGGCGCGAGCGGGGTCACCATGCGGGCGGTGTGCCGTAAGGCCAATCTCACCGACCGCTACTTCTACGAAAGCTTCGCCAGCCGCGACGAGCTGCTCGACGTGCTCTACCGTCAGGTCGCCGAGGAATTCCTCGAACCCATGACGGCCTTCGCCGCCACCGACGACCCGTCCCGCGATCGCGCGCTGTCGGAGATCCTGGTGGACAAGGTGCTCGCCGACCCGCGCAAATCGCGGCTGTTCCTGGTCGAGCCGTATTCCAGCACCGGGCTCGGGCAGACCACCTTCGCGGTGATGCCGGTCTTCACCCGGATCATGCAGGACCATCTGTTCGGCCACATCGACGATCCGGTCAAGCGCAGGCTGGCGGCGGTGACCATGGCCAGCGGGAACGCGGGCATGTTCTCGGCATGGCTGAACGGCTCGCTGCGCGCCACCCGCGAGCAGATCATCGAGCACTGCCTCGCGATGCTCACGGTGTATCGCTCGCTCTACCGTCCCTGACCGCCCCGCGCGTCACCCGGTGCGGCCGGACGGTAGGTCCCCGGACCGGCCCCGCCAGTACGCCAGCGTGTTCTGCGTCCGGATGGTGGCGCCGTGACTGGGGCCGAGAGCGCGCAACTCCGCGACCAGCAACACCTCCAGTTCCGCGACGGCGCGGGTCAGGTCGCCGTGCCGGGCGCGGCAGCCCGCGAGTTCGTTGCGGGTGTCGAAGGTGTCCGGATGGTCCGGGCCGAGCACGCGCAACCGGTCGCCGAGCAGTTTCTCCAGGTCGGTGATCGCGCCCGCGAGATCGCCGCTGTCGGCGCGGTAGGCGGCCAGTTTGCCGCGGGTGAGCAGCGTGTCGGGGTGGTCCGGTCCGAGCACCCGCAGACGATCGTCGAGCAGTCGGGTGAACTCCGCGCCCGCCCCGGACAGATCACCGCTTCGCGCGCGGAACGCCGCGAGGTTGTTGCGCGCGCCGAGCGTATTGGGATGGTCGGCGCCGAAGACGCGCAGATAGTCGGCTACCAACTGCTCGAATTCGGCCCGTGCGCCTGCGAGATCGCCGCTTGCCGCCCGCCAGTACGCGAGGCTGTTGCGGGTGCGCAAGGTGTCCGGGTGATCGGCGCCGAGCACGCGGGCGCGGTCGGCGCGCAGCTGTTCGAACCGGTCGATCGCCCCGGCGAAATCGCCGACGTCGCCGCGATTGGACGCCAGGTTGTTCCTGGTGCGCAGGGTTTCGGGATGGTCGGGCCCGAGCAGGCGCAGCCGGTCGGCGAGCAGATGCTCGAACTCCTCGCCCGCGCCGGAGTAGTCGCCGCAGCGGGCGCGGTAGCTCGCCAGCTTGTCGCGGGTGTCCGAGGTGGCCGGATCGTCGGGTCCGAACACCCGCAACCGGTCGGCGAGCAACTGTTCGAAATCGGCGACGGCGCCGACCAGGTCGCCGCTCTCGGCGCGGTGATATGCCCACCGTTCCCGCGTGATGAAGGTGTCGGGATGGTCCGGTCCCAGTGACTCGGCGAAGTCGGGCGTCCACGCCGCCCACAGGTCGCGGTCGTCGGCCGACCTGCCGGTTTCCAGCTTCTCCAGGAAGTCGATGGCCAAGGCGGCATCGCCGTAGGCCAGGCAGTGGCGTACGGCCGCGCCGCGCGCGTAGTCCGCGGCCCGGTCGCCTCCGTCGGCCTGGATCGCCGCGACCAGGGCGCGGTGGGCGTCCGCGATGCGCACGCCGAGGCGGTGGCATTCCGCGCCCAGCGCGGGCAGGAACGCGCTGTGGGTCACGCCGAGCGACTCGCGAACGGTGCCGGGATGACTGCGGGTGACCAGGGTGCCGAGATTCACGGCGATGTCGCGGACCCGGGCGGCGCTGAGGTCGACGCCGAGCGACAACAGCGCCGAATCCAAGAGCTCCAGCGGCAACACCGGCCCGACACCCGCCGCGACCAGCACACCGAGCAGAGCCGCTGTGTCACCGGTGGTTTCGGGATCGAGCCCGCGCAGCGCCGTCTCGACCCGCAGCGCGATGACCCGGTCGAGGCCGATCCCGGAGGCCACCGCGCCGTCGGTCAATCCCGAAGCGACCTCCAGCAGGATGCCTGCGACCAGCCAGCCGCCCGCCACCACCCGCGAACCGCTCGCGTCCGTGGGGGTCTCCGCCAGCAGCCGCTGGATCCAGCCGATCCAGTCGACCGGGCCCAGCGGCGCCGTGCCGCGCGCGGAATCCACCACGGCGGCGATATCGTCGGCCGCCGGTTCGGCGATATCGATGCGGTACATGTGCGCCAGCCCCGGATCGTCCTCCACGCCGGTGCCGGGCCGGATGCCGACGATCACGCGCACGTGCCGAAGATCCTCGCGGCCGGTCAGATCGGCGATCGCGGCCACGAGCAACCGCCTGGTCCCCTCCTGCGGCTGGTTCAGTCCGTCGAACACCAGGGTGACCCGGCGGCCCGCCGTGGACAGCCGCGCCAACGGGCGGCGGACCAGGATCTCGAAGATGTCGAACTCGTCCCTGGGCCGGTGCGCCCTGGCCGCGCGCGCCGCCTCATGGAAGCCGGGCACGCGCGCGTCGAGCTGCGCGGCCAGCTCAGCGGCCACGGACTCCACCGAACTGTTCACCGTCAGGAACACCGCGGCGGTGATGTAGTCGGGGGTGACGGCGAGCCCGTCGACCAGGCTGGGGCGGATCAGCATCGCCAGCAGCGTGGACTTGCCCACGCCCGCCGGACCCAGCACCGCACGCAGCCGGTGGCTGCCCGCGTCGACGATCGCGTCGAGACGCTCGCGCACATCGGGCGTCAGCAGCAGACGCCGGGTGAGCTGGTCGACGAATCCGGCCGCGGAGCGTCCGCTCACCGCGTCGCGGTGGCGCGCGGTGTTCGGCACCAGCCACAGCCCCGGGTCGACGCCCTGTGCCGGGGACACCGCGCCGGAACTGAACGACAGATGCTGCGGCTGTTGATGGGTGCACTGCACGGCGATCGGATCGACCAGGTCCGAGGGCAGCAGGTTCTCCCCGCGCAGCGGCAGGCCCAGGTCAAAGGTGGCGAGCATGGTGCGGGTGAAGCATCCGGAATACGCGGGCCCGTCGCCCGAGGCGACCAGCAGTTCCATCCGGCCGCCCGACTGCGCCAGCAGATCGGTCCACCGGCGCGCGGCCCCTTGGACGCCCTGCCCCGCCTCGCAGGCGTCGACGAGCAGCACGAGCCCGTCCAGCGCGGCGCGGTCGAGCCGCTCGCGGATCTCTTGGGTCAGGTGAAACGCGTTGTGCGAGGTGGGATCAGCGGGTGAATCGTGGCCGAGCAGGTAGAAGTCCTCGGCGCTGGTCGCCACGCCGTGCCCGATGAAGCCGAGCAGCAGGGTGGCCTGCCGCTGCGATGCCGCCGTGAAGGCAGCGTCGACGGCCTCGAGCAGTTGCGCGGCAGTGGGATTCAGCACCGGGCCGTCCAGCTCGATGGCGGGCCGCCACCCGCCCGCTGCGGTCAGACTCCCGTACAAGCCGTTGGCGAGTTCTTCGGTGAAACCCAGATCTCCCAGCGCCGCGCATTCCGATCCCACCACCAGCGCCAGCCGACCTCCCATGCAAGAAACATACTCGCGCCGCCGCGCCGTTCCGCCGCACCGATACCGAAAGGCGCTGTGCGAGACGTAGGGTGACGGTCCGAGAGCCGGAAGAAGGAGATCGCGCGATGACCGACCCGGTGGTGGGTTTGACGGGTACGCTCACATCGCCGATCCGAGGTGCCGGGACGCTGAGCGAGGTCCTGGTCGCGATTCGCGGGGGAACCGAGCTGTACATCGCACAGTCCGCCGAGCCGATCCCGGCCGGTGCGACCGTGCTGGTCATCGCGGTCCATCCGGGGCGCGTCGTCGACGTCGTCCCGTGGATTCCGCTCACCCCGGACCCGGCCGCAGAAACCTGAAAGAGCAAGGGAGACAGACGTGCTGGGCTACCATGTGCCGGACCCGGACGAGGCGATGCTGGTCAGCGGCGGCAAGAGCCGCGACAACACGCCGTTCAAAGTAGTCATCGGACGCGGCGCCTGGGTGATTCCGCTGTTCCGCAAGGTGCGCTACCTGTCGCTGGCGATGTTCGAATCCGAGATCAAGGAGCGGTGCGTCACCAAACAGGCGATCCAGCTCGACGTCCGCGCGGTGATCGCGTTCAAGGTGGCCAACGACACCTCCTCCATCGTGAACGCCGCCCAGCGGTTCCTCTCCGAACAGGAGCGGGAGATGTCGGTGCTGACCGGGCGCATCTTCTCCGGGCACCTGCGTTCGATCGTCGGCTCGATGACGGTCGAGGAGATCATCCGGGAGCGGCAGAAACTGGCCGACGAAGTGCTCGTCGCGTCGAAAGTCGAGATGAGCAACATCGGCCTGTGGGTCGATTCGTTCCAGATCCAGTCCATCGACGACGGCAACCTCGGCTATATCGCCGCGCTCGCCGCCCCGCACAATGCCGCCGTCCAGCGCGACGCGCAGATCGCGCAATCGCAAGCCGCGCAGGCGGCGGCGCAGGCCGAGCAGGAATCCCAGCGCAGGCAGGCGGAATATCAGCGCGAGACGGCGATCCTGCGCGCGCAGTACCAGCGCGACATCGACAAGGCCAACGCGGAGGCGGCGCAGGCGGGCCCGCTCGCCGAGGCGATGGCGTTGCAGGAGGTGCTCACCGCGCAGGCCGAGCAGGCCCGCAAAGAAGCCGAGCTGCGCGAGCAGCAGTTGCAGGCCGAGGTCGTCAAACCCGCTCAGGCGGAAGCGGATCGGGTGCGCATCCTGGCCGAGGCGGAAGCCGACCGGACTCGGATCCAGGCCGAGGCGGCCGCGTCGAACAACCGCATCGCGCTGGATCAGTTGTTGATCGAACAACTTCCGGAAATCGTGCGGCAGGCGTCGAACGGGCTGGCGAACGCGAATCTCACCGTCTTGAACGGACCGGATGGAGTGAGCGAACTGGTGAACGGAATGGTCGGTCAGGGACTGACCGTTTTCAATTCGTTGCAAAAGGCGCTTTCCTCCGACGACGGCGAAAAGGCGCGTTAAAGTTGCCGAGTAGCGACGGCGACGAGGAGCGGGTGTTGGTGTCCATCGGGAAATTGGTGTCGTTCGACAGCTCTCGGGGATTCGGATTCATTCGGCCGGAGGACGGTGGACCCGATGTGTTCGTCCACGTCAACGACATCGGCCTGGACGAGGACGAGTTGCGACAGGGACGGGTGTTCGAGTTCGAGGTGACCGAAGGCGACCGCGGACCCAAGGCGGTCAATCTCACTGTGGTCGGCGGGTCGTCCGCACCCCCCGCCCGGCACAAGGGGAAGGACAGGGCGGGTTCGGGACAGCTCACCGTCGCCGAGCACCAGCGCCTGATCACCGAACTGCTCCTGGACGCCAGCCCCGCGCTCACCGCGGGTGAGATCCTCACCATCCGCGACCGGCTCACCGCGTTCGCCGACCAGCACGGCTGGCTGGAGAACTGACCGGCGAAGTCCACGAACCTGTCGGGGCACCCGCCTACGATCGAGCCGAGGCCGCGGCCGCATACCGATGAGTTCGGTCCGCGCGCACCGTCGACATGGGTGAGGATCGAACCCGAGGAGGATCGCGTGGAGCTACCGGTGATGCCACCAGTACGGCCGATGCTGGCCAAATCCGCGCCCGCGGTGCCCCGCGAGCCGGGCCTGAGCTACGAACCCAAATGGGACGGTTTCCGCTGCATCGTGTTCCGCGACGGCGCCGAAGTGGAACTCGGCTCGCGCAATGACCGGCCGCTGACCAGGTATTTTCCCGAGGTCGCCGAATTGCTGAAGCAGGCGCTGCCGGACCGCTGCGTGGTGGACGGCGAGATCGTGGTGGTCACCGAACAGGGCCTGGATTTCGACACCTTGCAGAACCGGCTGCATCCGGCCGCGTCCAGGGTCGCCAAGCTGGCCGCGGAGACGCCGGCCAGTTTCGTGGCCTTCGATCTGCTCGCCCTCGGCGACAAGGATCTGACCGGGGAGCCGTTCATCGAACGCAGGCGGCTGCTCGAAACGATCCTGGACACCGCGCTCGCGCGCGTGCACCTGACTCCGCTCACCCACGATCCCGACGTCGCCGAGGACTGGTTCACCCGTTTCGAGGGCGCGGGGTTCGACGGCGTGATGGTCAAATCCGACGACCTCGCCTATCTCCAGGACAAGCGGGTGATGCTGAAGGTCAAGCACGAGCGCACCGCCGACTGCGTGGTGGCGGGTTTCCGCTGGCACAAGGACGGTGCCGGGGTCGGCTCGCTGCTGCTCGGACTTTTCGACGACGAGGGCCGCCTGCACCACGTCGGCGTGGCCAGCAGCTTCACCGCGGCCCGGCGCAAGGAACTGGTCGAGGAGCTCGCGCCACTGCGGGAGAACGCGCTCGACAACCATCCCTGGCGGGATTGGGCCGACGCCGCGGCGCAGGCGGCGGCGGAGGGCAAGATGCCCGGCGGCGTCAGCCGCTGGACCGGCGGCAAGGATCTGTCCTGGGAGGCGTTGCGGACGGAGCTGGTCGCCGAGGTGCGCTACGAGCACGTGCAGTCGGGACGGCTGCGCCACGGCGGCAGGCTGGTGCGCTTCCGCACCGACCGGACGCCGGAATCGTGTACCTACGCGCAGCTGGACGAGGTCGCGCCCGCGGAATTGAGCACGCTGTTCGGCGAAGGCGCGGCGCGATGACCGAGTCCGTCGACATCGAGACCGACGGCCGGACCGTCACGATCAGCAATCCGGGCAAGATCTATTTCACCGAGCGCGGCGAGACGAAACTCGATCTGGTGCGTTACTACCAGGCGATCGCCGAGCCGTTCCTGAATGTGGTGGGCGGGCGTCCGCTGCTGCTGGAGCGGTATCCCGACGGAGCGTCCGGCAAGTCCTGGTTCCAGAAACGGGTGCCGAAATCCGCGCCGGACTGGCTGCACACCGTGGAGGTGTCCACACCGAACGGCACCACCAGCGACGCCCTCGTCGCCCACGATCTCGCCCACATCCTGTGGGCGGTGAACCAGGGATGCCTCGGGTTCCACGTGTGGCCCAACCGCGCCGACGATCTGGAGATCGCCGACGAGCTGCGCATCGACCTCGATCCTTCGCCGGGAATCACCTTCGCCGATCTCCGGCACGCCGCGATACGCACCAGGGATCTGCTCGCCGAACTCGGCATCGAATCCTGGATCAAGACCTCCGGCTCACGCGGCTTGCATCTCTACTCGGCGCTGGAACCGAAGTGGGACGGTTATCAGGTGCGGGCCGCCGCGGTGGCGCTGGCCCGCGAATTGGAGCGCCGGTTCCCGGAGGACATCACCGCGCAGTGGTGGAAGGAAGAACGCGGCAACCGGGTCTTCATCGATTTCAATCAGAACGCGCCGCACAAAACGGTGTTCGGCGCCTGGTGCGTGCGGCCGAAGGTCGGCGCGCAGGTCTCGACGCCGATCAGCTGGGCGGATCTGGATTCGGTGGTGCCCGACGAGCTGACCATCGCGACCGTCCCGGCACGCTACGCCGCATCGGGGGACCCGTGGGCCGATCGTGCGCCTCAGTCCATCGCCCCGCTGCTGGAGATGTCCGACCGGGACATGGCGGCCGGTCTCATGGACGCGCCGTGGCCCCCGCAATATCCGAAGATGCCCAACGAACCGCCCAGGGTGCAGCCGAGCCGCGCCAAGAAGACCGAATAGCGAGCGTTATTCGGTCCACAACACCCAAGTGCCGCTGCGGCCGCTGAGTTCGCACACCAGGGCCCGGCCGTCGGCGGTGCGTCCGGTCTTCGCCCCGGAGGCGTCGCACTTCGACCCCGCTTGCTGCACGGCGGTCGCGACGACGTGCGGGCCCGCCCACTGGTAGCCGCCGGAGGTCGTGAGGCAGATCAGGGTGCCACCGTCGGCGGCGCTGCCGATCTGGCCGAGTTGCGCCTCGCTGCACGACGAACCTTTCGTGACCGGTCCCTGGCTCGCTGACGGCGTAGTGGTCACAGCGGGGCTCGGCGCTGCCGCCGTAGTCGTCGCCACCGGACGCTCGACGGTCGTCGGCACCGACGCGACGGGCGTGGGCGCGATCACGGACTGACGGTTCATCACGTCCGGCAGCCAGTTGCCCGTCAGCAGGACGAACCCGGCCACCGCGGTGATCTCGGCGACGCCGAGCAGCAGCGCGAACATCGCCATTACCCGGCCGCGCGGGTGACTGAAGGCGATGAAGCCGAACACGATGGCGACCGGGAACAGTCCCAGCAGCGCCGCCACGAGCGCGACGATCGCGTACGGATTGACGATCGGCGGGATCTCCACCCGCAGTCGGCCGGTTCGGCGGCGGCTCGGCGGCTGCTCGGGCCAGCGCTCGTCCTCCTCGTCCGCCCAGCCGCCGTCGGGCTCGGGCTCCGACCAGCGATCCTCCGGCCGCGCCTGCGGCCAGCGATCCGTATCACGCCGTTCTGCCCGTGTCATTCAGGTCCCTCTCCACACCAACACCGCGCAGGAACCTCGGACTGCCCGGACCCGCCCCGATATACCGACACAGAATAGGGCGCGCGCGGCGAAAAGTTGATTCGAAGTGTCGGATATTTGTGATCGGGCCGTAATAACAAACGTGTCGCAACTCTCGCGAATCTGTTAGCCGAGGCGCATGCTGGTCGACATACGACCCACCTGACCGCGGCCTTTCTTCAGGAGGATCCATGTCCGATAAGACGACCTCGAGCGGCCGGGATACCCCGCATTGGCATGCCAGGGCCGGAGATTTGCTCGATGACAACTTCAACCTCCCGGGCATCGTGTTGTGCACCCTCGGCGTCGTAGCGCTGGCCTGCACTCTGACCGCCGCCGGATACGGGTTCACCGGCTGGACCGGCGTCGGTGTGGTCGTGACGGCCGCGCTGTGGATCACCGGCGTCGGCGCCCTGCTCGTCGAACATCACCGGGAACAGGCGATCGAACTGAAGCACGGCCGCCACGGCCACGGGCCGGGCGCCTTGCGTCCGATTCGCTACAGCGGCGAGCGGTGATCCGGGCCGCCGGGTGACTGCCTGCGGTCGACCTTGGGCAGCGATTCGGTGACCAGCGTCAGCAGCATGTCGCACAGCAGCTCGTGCACCTGCGCGCGGGTGAGCGTGCCGCGCGTGATCCATTCCCGGCCCGCGACCTTGACCAGACCACCATAGGCACGCACCATCGCGCGCAGTTCGGCGTCGTGTGCCGAATCGGCGAGGCCGACCATCAGCAGCAGGCGCTCGGCCGCCGCGTCGTCGGCGGCGTCGAGGATCTGCTGCACCTCGGGATCGTCGCCGACGCCCTCGTGGCTGGTCACCTTCACCCAGGTGCTGCCGTGCTCGGCGATGGTGTCCAGCAGCCAGCGCACGCTGGCATCCACCCGCTCACGCCAGCTGCCGGTGGGCACGACCATGTTGTCGAGTTTGGGCAACGTCACCATGCGCCGCACCACCGCGAGATAGAGGTCGCGCTTGTTGCCGAAATAGTGGTTGATCAGACCGCGCGCGACGCCCGCGCGCTGCGCCAGTTCGGCGGTGGAGACGGCCGCGTACGGGCGCTCGCCGAACATGTCGATCGCGCAGGCGAGGATCTGCGCGCGCCGCTCGTCGGGTTCGAGCCTGCGGCGGCGCGGTAGCGCCGGGTCGGCGCCACCGTCCGCGGCCGCACTCCTGGTGTCAGAGAGACCGGGCAATGAGATCCTTCATCACCTCGTTGCTGCCCGCGAGGATGCGCAGGACGCGGGCGCCGGTGTAGAGCTGGGAAATCGGATACTCCGTCATGTAGCCGTAGCCGCCGAACAGTTGCAGGCAGCGGTCCACCACGATACCGAGCTGATCGGTCAGCCAGTATTTCGACATGGCAGCGCTGGGAATGTCGAGTTCACCGCGCAGGTGCTTGTCGATGCAGTCGTCGAGGAAGGTGCGCGAGACCTTGGTGACGGTCGCGCACTCGGCGAGTTCGAACTTGGTGTTCTGCATGGCGAACAGCGGTTTGCCGAACGCTTCGCGGCCCTTGGTGTAATCGACGGTGAGCTGCACCGCCTTCTCCATCATGGCGACCGCGATGATCGCCGTGACCAGGCGTTCCTGCGCGAGCATCTGCATCATCTGGTAGAAGCCCTGCCCCTCGGCGCCGCCGAGGAGGTTGGACGCGGGCACGCGCAGGCCGTCGAAGAACAGCTCCGCGGTGTCCTGGGCCTTGCCGCCGATCTTGTTCAGGATGCGCCCGCGCTCGAAACCGTGAGTGTCGTCACCGACTTCGGCGAAGATCAGCGAGACACCGGCCGCGCCCTTGGTCGGGTCGGTTTTGGCGGCGATGATGATGCCATCGCAGAGCCAGCCGTTGGTGATGAAGATCTTCGAGCCGGTGATGACGTACTCGTCGCCCTCCAGTACCGCACGGGTCTTGATGTTCTGCAGGTCCGATCCGGTGCCCGGCTCGGTCATGCCGATGGAAAGCACGATCTCGCCGCTCGCGGCCTTGGGCAGCACACGCCGCTTGAGTTCCTCGGAACCGAACTCGTACAGGTACGGCGCGATGATCGAGCTGTGCACGGGGATGCCCATCGATCCGTCCCCGGCGCGGGCCTGCTCCTCGATGATGGCGGCTTCGTGCGCGAACGTACCGCCGCCACCGCCGTATTCGGCGGGAATCGCGGGACACAGCAGGCCGAGTTCACCGGCCCGGTTGTACAGCGCGCGATCGGGGTGCCCTTGCGCGACGAATTTCTCCTCATGAGGCACGACCTCCTTCTCGAAGAAGGTCTTCGCCAGATCTCGTACCGCCTCGACCTCGTCGTCACTCCACGCCGCGCGCGCCATCGCTGGATCCTTTGCTAGCTCCGGTCCGGCCCCTTCGCCGGTTACGCCTCAGATTCCCGAACTATTGGCGAGTTGTCAACAAGGGAAGCGAGCCGCCGTCACGGCCACCCGAATGCGAGCCCGCGCCCGGATGAGCAGGCCCGACCGCGAGCGGAGGCGGGCAGCCTGCCGAGTGCTGAGGAGAAACCGCCGCCCGTGCCGCGATTCCGGTGGTGAGCTGCGCCATATTCGGACGTTTTACCTTTCCCTCCAAGGGTCAATCCTTCGTACTGTCCGTATCGGAATTACTGACATCGGGCACGACGGCGACGTGCCATCGGATCGGTAGCCGGCAGCGAATGAGGTAAGGACATGACCGAACTGCTCGACACCACCGAAACGCCCCGACCGGACCGCACCTGGACGGTCGACCGGGACGGCGCCGAACTCGCCGTCTTCGAATGGGGTGATGCCGCCGCGGAGCCCTTGGTGCTGGTGCACGGCCTCACCGACACCCATAGCGTGTGGTCCACGGTCGCGGCCCTGCTGGCCGACGGCTTCCGGGTCATCACCTATGACGTTCGCGGCCACGGCGATTCGGCCGTTCCCGCCGTACTGTCGGAATATCGCCTCGGCACGCTGGCGGAGGACTTCTTCGCGGTGATCGACGCCGCCAGCCCGCGCAGGCCGGTGCACACATGCGGCCACGGCTGGGGCGCGGTGCAACTGTGGGAAGCGGTCTGCGACGAGCGTGCCAACACCCGCATCGCCTCGTTCACCGCGATCGCCGGACCGAACCTCGATCATCTCGGCCTGTGGCTGCGCGCGCTGGCGCCCCGCGCCGGCCGCGAACTCCGAGATGTGGGCTGGTGGTTGCACGGTGCGCGCTGGGCGCTGACGCCCGGTCCCATGGCCCGCAGGCTCTACCCGCCCCGCCTGCGCGGCCTGTTCGTGCGCGGGCTCGGAGGGATATCACCGCTGCCCGCGCGGATCGCGCCCACCTGGCGTGGCGATCTGCTCGCGGGCGCGCGCATCGCGCAGGCGAATCTGCTGCACCACCTGGGCAAGCCGCGGGTGCGCCGGACGGCCGTCCCGGTCCAGTTGCTGGTCGACACCACCGACCCGTTCGTCCCGGCCGCCGTCTACGACGCCTCCGCGCGCTGGGTCGACAAGCTGTGGCGCTGCGCCGTCCCGGCGAATCACTGGCTGCCGATCACCGAGCCGTTGTTGGTCGCCGAGGCCATCGCCAACTTCGTCGACGACCTGCGCGCCGACCGCGCGGCGATCACCCCGCGCAGCAGCTGACCACGGCGTACCGGACGGGGCGCGGGCGACCGGTCCGGCGAGTTTGCGACAATGGGCCGGTCGTCTGCCCAGCTCGATGAAGGATGTCCCCCGCCGCGATGGCCGAAAGCATGATCGATCCCGAGGACCTCGCGACCTGTCTTCGGGTCCTGGAGCAGGCCGGAACGCTGGAGAAGGACCATCCCGACTCGGTGGCGGTGCAGCGCGCGGTCGGGCACATGTTCAAGAAGCTCAAGCAGCGGCGCCGCTCGGATGCGCGCGCGGCGGTGTCGGCCGCCGACCGCGCGGTGGTCGCCGCGACCGCGACCGGCTCGCCGAACCGGATCGATGACGAGACCGCGGGCATCCCGATCAGCTCCACCACCACCGGAGCCAGCGCGGGCACGCTGATCCGCCCGCGTCCCTGCTACATCTGCAAGCAGCGCTACACCCGGGTCGATGCCTTCTACCACCAGCTGTGCCCGGACTGCGCGACGCGCAGCCACACCAAACGGGACGCTCGTACCGATCTGACCGGAAGGCGGGCACTGCTCACCGGCGGCCGCGCCAAGATCGGCATGTACATCGCGCTGCGCCTGCTGCGCGACGGCGCGCACACCACCATCACGACCCGCTTTCCCAACGACGCGATCCGGCGTTTCGCCGCGATGGACGACAGCGCCGACTGGTTGCACCGGTTACGCATCGTCGGCATCGATCTGCGCGATCCGGCCCAGGTGGTCGCCTTGGCCGACGATGTCGCCGCCCAGGGCCCGCTGGACATCCTGATCAACAACGCCGCACAGACGGTCCGTCGCTCCCCCGGCGCCTACAGCGCTTTGGTCGAGGCGGAATCGGGTCCGCTGCCCGCGGGCGCGCTGCCGGAGGTGGTCAGCTTCGGCAAGACCATGCAGGCGCACCCCACCGCGCTGACCGCCTCGCTCACCCCGGCGCTCACCGCCGCCGATGTCGCCGAGCTGGCCTTGGTCGCCGGATCGGCGACGCCGGAACGGATCGCGCGCGGCGTCGCGATCGACGCGGGCGGCCTGGTGCCCGACCTCGCGCACACCAACAGCTGGGTGCAGACCGTCGCGCAGGTGGATCCGACCGAACTGCTGGAAGTGCAGCTGTGCAACTCGGTCGCGCCGTTCATCCTCGTCTCGCGCCTGCGCCCGGCGATGGCGGCCGCCGCGGCGCGCCGGAAATACGTCGTGAACGTCTCCGCGATGGAAGGGCAGTTCTCCCGCGCGTACAAGGGCCCGGGACACCCGCACACCAACATGGCCAAGGCGGCGCTGAACATGCTGACCCGCACCAGCGCCAGGGAGATGCTGGAGCAGGACGGCATCCTGATGACCGCGGTCGATACCGGCTGGATCACCGACGAGCGCCCGCACTACACCAAGCTCCGCCTCGCCGAAGAGGGTTTCCACGCCCCGCTGGACCTGGTCGACGGCGCGGCGCGGGTCTACGACCCCATCGTGCAGGGTGAGAACGGGATCGATCTGTTCGGCTGCTTCCTCAAGGACTATCAGCCTTCCCCGTGGTAGCGGCCGACACGGGTCCCGCCGCGCGAGGGAAGGTTACGCTGGAGGCGTGCTCTACCGGCTGTTGGCCGACGCCACCGCCGTCACGCATTTCGCGTTCGTGGCCTACGTGGTGGTCGGCGGGTTCCTCGCGTGGCGCTTCGGGCGCACGATCTGGCTGCATGTGCTCGCGGTCTGCTGGGGATTCAGCACGATCGTGTTCGGCATCGACTGCCCGCTCACGTATCTGGAGAACTGGGCGCGCGAGCGTGCCGGGGAGCAGCGGCTGCCGTCGAGCGGGTTCATCGATCACTACATCACCGGCGTGATCTACCCCGAAAGCGCACTCGGGTTGGTGCGGGCAGTCGTGGCCGCGCTGGTGGTGGCGTCCTGGATCGGCTATGGGTGGGCGCTGCGCAGGCGGGCCACCCCGGCCACCCGTGTGCACGCACCGCACTGACGAGGCGGCCGTGCTCAGGCGCCGAGGTGGCGCTCCACGAAGCTCGCGACCTGCGCGCCGTGCTCGTCCAGGTAGAAATGCCCGCCGGGGAACGTCGCGCGATCGAATCCGCCGCTGGTGTGCGCTCGCCACTCGTCGGCCTGTTCGGGTCGCATGGTCGGGTCCTCGGTGCTGACCAGCGCCGCGATGTCGACGCGCAACGGTTCTCCCGGCTGATGACGATAGGTCTCGACCGCTCGATAATCCGCGCGCACGGCGGGCAGCACGAGTTCGGCGAGGCCCGGCTCGGCGCGCAGCATCTCCAGCGGAGCGGGATCCGAGGCCAGCCGTACCAGCTCATCGATGAGCGCGTCGTCGGAGGCCAGGTGCAGCCGCTGCGTCTCCTCGAATGTCGGTGCGGGACGGCCGGAGACGAACAGGGTGGCCAGCGGCTGCCCGGCGCGCTCGAGCCTGCGCGCGGTCTCGAACGCCACAGTCGCGCCCATGCTGTGGCCGAACAAGGACAGCGACGCGATCTCGCCCTGCGCGAGCACTTCTCGCGCGATCCGGTCCGCCAGTGCGGCCAGGTCGGTGATCAGGTCGTCGCCCAACCGGTCCTGCCGCCCGGGATACTGGACCGCGGACACCGCGACACCCGGCCCGAACCGCTGTGCGAGATCTCGGTATGCCGTGGCCGAGCCTCCGCCCGGCGGGAAGCACAGCAGGTGATGCCGCACGACCGCCTCGGATCGCAGCGTCCGCAACCACTCCGAGTCGGTGATACCGCCTGCCATGTTCGATCTCCCTTCTCCGTCGCATGTCCCGGCGCGCGGCCGGACCAGACCACGGTAGTCGCCACGGCCGCCGCATCGGGTGACGCTTGTGCTGTGGCACCCGGCCCGATCGGCCCCGGCGAGATCCAGGCCGGTCACGGCGTGAAGGTCTGTAGATGGTCCACGGTGACGAAAGTGCTCTGCGGGCTCGCCGCACGCACCGCCGCTCGTAGCGGCTCCAGACCGCCCCAGTCGCGAGCGGGTTCGGTGAGTGGATGGTCGAAGTCGTCCCAGTGGGTGGGCAGCACGTAGCGCGGATTGCCGGTGGCGCGCAGCAGGCGCCCGACGTAGTCCTGAATCTTCCCGCCTCCGGCGGGCAGCAGCAGCACGTCCGGGCGCAAGCCCGCCAGTTCCGACTCGATGTAGTTCGAGCCGCCGAAGTTCAGCACGCTCACGCCGCCGCCGCTCACCTCGTAGGCGAGTGTGCCGCCCTCGACCAGATCACGAATCACTCTGGGCTGCGGCAGTTCTCCCGCGCCCAGGCCTGGACGGGTACCCGCGAAAGCCACCGTGGCGCGCGCCCCGGATGCGGAGTGCAGCGAACGCAGCACCCGGATGGTGTATCCGTCGAAACGGAGGAACTCGCCGCCCGTCGCCAAGGCGAGCTGTTGCTCCGGGGCGCCGAGCGCGGCCATGAGGTTCAGGTGCGTCTCGGTGCCGAGCACCGTCGCTCCGGTCTTCTTCGCCAGATACGGCACGTCGGTGAGGTGGTCGTAGTGGCCGTGGGTGACCAGGATGTGATCGGCGCGCAATTCACCGCTGTCGACGTAGTGGTCGATCAGCGCGGTGTCCACGGTGATCGGGGTCTGCGGATCCGCGCCCTCGGCGGTGTAGGTTCCGGTATGGAACCTGGTCAGCCAGGGGTCGATGAGCACGACCTTGCCCCCCGGCAGGCGGATCTCCCAGCTGTTGTTGCCCCACCACCGCAGCGTCACCCCGCCGGGCGATCCGCCCCCGGGAACCGAAGTCGCCGCACCATTGTCGGCGGAATCCGTTGTAGCGCAAGCGACTAACCCTGCCAGCGCGGCCGCGCCCGCCGTCGCGCCGAGAAATTCACGCCGTCCGAAACCTGTCATGCGGGCACCACACCACATGCCCTGCGGCCGTGTCCAAGACCGGTGTCGACGCTCGGTGATATCGGAAGAGATATCGTCGCAGCGTGGACCAGCTGCGCCAGCTCCGGTATTTCGTCGCCGTCGCCGAGGAATTGCATTTCGGACGGGCCGCCGAGCGGCTCGGCATCGCCCAGCCGCCGCTGAGCCAGCGCATCCGCCGCCTGGAGGCCGACCTCGGCGCGCGTCTGTTCGAGCGCGACAGCCGCCGCGTCGAACTCACCGAGGCCGGGCAGATTCTGCTCGCCGAGTCGCGAGACCTGCTCGCGCGCTGGGAGCGGACGAGAACGCTGGTCGGGAAGGCGCATCGGGGCGAGATGGACGCCGTGCGGATCGGAGTGCCGCCCGAACTGGCCGGGCGGGTGCTCGCCGCGCTGCTCACCGCGTTCGAGGCCAGAGACGTCCGGGTGGATCTGCAGGAACTGACCACCGCCGAGCAGGTCCGGCTGCTCGCCGACCGTCAATTGGACGCCGGGGTGCTGCAACACCCGGTCGACGTGGTCGGCCTGGAACTCGGCCCGGTGGTGGAGACACCGCTCGGCGTGGTGCTGCCCCGCGATTCGCCGCTGGCCGCGCGGTCGGCGCTGGAACTGGCCGACCTCGCCGGGCACGGCCTGGTGATCTTCCCGCGCGCGGCCGCGCCCGGGCTCTACGACGCCACGCTGCGCCGCTGCTGGGAGCACGGCTTCCGCCCGGCCTCGGTGCAGCACGCGCGCAATCCCGAATTCGTCCTGGGCATGGTGCTCTCGGGGCGGGGCGTGGCCTTCGACCAGGGGATGGTGGCGCAGAAGGAACCCCGCGTGGTCTGGCGGCCACTGCCCGAGGGCACGCTGAGTCATCGGTTGTCGCTGGCCTGGCCGGTAGGCGTGGCGCATCCGCTGGTGGGCGAGCTGGCCGAACTGGTCGTCGCGGTGCTGCAAGGCGACGGCGCGTCACGGCCGAGTCCGGTCGCGGACCCGCCGCAACGGCCATGGAACGTCGTCTACGGCCCGCCGTGAACGATCCGGCCGATCGCCTCGACGGCGGCTGCGCCGATGGCGCGATCCACCTCCGGCAGCCGCTGCGCCAAGGTCGCCGCTCGAGTGAAAACCGCTACGGCATAACGCTTTCCATCCGGATACTCGACGACGCCGACCTCGTTGCGCACCCCGGGCAGCGTCCCCGTCTTCGCCCAGACCTGCACGTCCGGCGGAAAGGCGGCGGCGAGCCGGTACCAGTTCACCTGCTGGCGCATCAGATCACGCACCCACCGGCACGCCTCCGGTGCGCCCGCCTCGTCCCGGGCGATCATGCTGAGCAGCCGCGCCATCTCCCGCGGGGTGCTCGCGGTGGTGCGCAGCGGGTCCAGCGCGCGGGTGCGCAGCACCTGCTCGGCGTCGAGCGCGGGGAACCGGCGGGCGAACTCGACCGCGTCGGCGGCGCCGATGTCCTCGGCCATGGACTGCACCACGGTGCGCGGCGGACCCACCACACGGGTGGCGGCGAGGCCCAGTTCGCGCAGCAGCGAGCGCACGTTGTCCAGCCCCACCCGGTCGAACAGCAGGTCCGCCGCGGTGTTGTCGCTGACGGTGAGCGCGAAGTACGCCGCGTCGCGCAGGCTGAACTCGACGTCGTCGGCGCAGCCCGCGGTGCCGACGCCGCCGAGCCGATCCGCCGCCCGCGCCCGCACTCGGTCGGCGGGGTCCAACTGTCCCGCCGCTACTTGCCTGGCGAACTCCAGGACCAGCGGCACCTTCACCACCGAGGCGAGCACCACTGGTTCGTCCGCCCGGACGCCCGCCTCGGCGCCGCAATCGACGCACCGGGCATGCAACCACCCCTCGACGCCGACAGTCCGAAAGATCTCCTGCACCGATGCAGCATCCCCGTCCGCGGGAGCGGGCACGGCACCGGGGCGTACCGGACGGCTCAGGCCCCGCCGGGGCTCGTCCGCGCGATTCGCTGTTCGAGTTCGGCGATCCGCTGCCGATAGTCGGCCAATTCCGTGAGACGAGAACTCATCTCGTCGGTCAACTGAGCGATCCGGCCGAGGTAGCGGTGCGCGGGGCGGTCGGCCCAGTAGGCGCCGGCGCGGCCGTACTCCACCGCACGATCGACGTCGCCCGCGGCGACTCCCGCCGCCGCCGCGTCCGTCGTCGCCGCCGCGAGCCCCGCCTCGAGCTGCTCCACGCGCAATCGCGTCGCCTGGTCGTGACCGGCGGTGCCGAGTGCCGCGCGCTCGGCGGCGAGGTCCTGGATCTCCCGGAGGTACCCCGCGTTCTGCGCGTCCTGCACGGCCATCAGCTCGTAATCGAGTGTGATCGGCGCGGAGCGGACCCGGTCCGGGAGCAGAGCCGCGCGCGGCCGCAGGTCGATGCCGAAGACCGGCACGCGTTCTCGCGCGGGTGAATTCGGCTTCTTTCTGATCGTCGGCACCGTGTATTCCGCGCTTCCGGCGTAGACGTTCGTCATCGTCGATCGACCTCACCTATGGCCGACGCGCGGCAGTTCGGTGCGCCGGCCATGCTCTGCCCCTCTGCCCGCACGCGACGGACAGGTCATCGGATCGGCGCGGCGTCACCGCGCCGGCTGCTGCGGTGCAGCATGTGGACATGCTGGCCGATACGTCCGGTCTTCGCGCCCCCCACTATTTTCACTGGCGAGAAGTGCGCTCGGACAGTCTCTTTGGTGTGGCATGGTGCTGCCACGGCACGCATCCACCGCCGTCCGAGACGCCGGGGCCTCGAGCTCGTCAGCATGTCATCCGCTATCTCGGCGTCGCCCTTGTGCGATCCTGCGGTCGCCGTTCGGGCCTGTCCATGTGTCCCACCTGGACGGGCGCGCCATCCGTTCGTCGACCACCCCGCCGCATCGAGGCGCGGCGCGCCCGCATGCGGGTCACACTGGTCGCCGGACCGAATCGGCGCAGGTGACATCACAGAACGACGGTGCGGTGCGGAAGCCGCGGACCGCATCCGGCGCGGCTGTGACGACCACCGCACCCGAGTTCGCCGTACCGCCAACTACGCTGAAGCGAGTGAACACGCACGCACGGCTCGTCCAGGACTACGAGGCCGGTATCGGTGTCACCGCCTCGCCCATCTCCCCCGCGCCCGATCCGGGTAGCAATCTCGCCGCGACACTACCGGTCTGGGCACTCGCCGCCGGTTCGGTGGCGGCGCTGACCGCCGCGGCGAACCGCATGCGAGCGGCCCGCGGTCTGGCCCCGGTGGCGCATCGCATCGACCCGGCCCGCATCACCGCGGCCTTCTCCAGCGAGCGTCTCTTACGTATCGGCGGCCAACTGCCCACGCAGTTCGCCGACCTCTCCGGCTTCTTCCCCACCTTCGACGGATGGGTTCGCACGCACGCCAACTATCCGCATCACCGGGCGCGACTGCTCGCCACACTCGGCTTGCCCGACTCTGTGCCGGTCGATCTCGCCGTCGCCCGAATTGCGATGATCCGCGCCTCGGATCTGGAGGAACAGGCCTCCGCGCAGGGCGCTATCGCGGTCCGCGTCCGTACCGAGGACGAGTGGACCGCCAGCCCGGAAGGACAGGCCGCGGCGGCGGGCCCCTTGGTCGCGATCGACCGGCGCGCCGACCGTGGGGAAGCCGGATTGCCTACGGGCGCCGCACCTTTGCAGCCGCTGCGGGGATTGCGTGTGCTCGATCTGACCAGGGTGATCGCGGGCCCGGTCGCGACGCGGGCGCTGGCTTTGCTCGGCGCCGAAGTGTTGCGGGTCGACCCGCCGCAACTGCCCGAGATCCCCTGGCAATTCGCCGACACCTGTCAGGGCAAGCGCTCGGCGTTGGTCGATCTGCGCACCAGTGGCCTCGATGATCTGATCGCCGCCGCCGATGTGCTGATCACCGGCTACCGGCCGGGCGCACTGGAGCGCGCCGGGGTGCGGGCCGCCGCCAGGCCAGGGCTGATCCACGGGCGGGTGTCCGCCTGGGGTGAAGCCGGGCCGTGGGGTGAGCGGCGCGGCTTCGACAGCATCGTGCAGGCCGCATCCGGCATCTCGATCCTGGAGGGCGCGCCCTCCGTGCCAGGAGCGCTGCCCGCCCAGGCGCTCGACCACGCCTCGGGCTACCTCCTCGCCGCCGGAGTGATCGACGCCCTGGTCGCGCGCGCGGGCGACGGCATCGGGCGGGACGTGCGTGTGGCTCTGGCCCGCACCGCGTCCTGGCTGCTCAGCGCCCCCGACCGCACACCGCGTCATCCGGCAGCCGCGGAGCCGAGCGCAGCGCAGGTGGTCCGGCACGGACAAGTCGTCACCGCGCCCCCCGTACTCCCCGAATACCCGGACTACGCCTGGCCCGCACCCACCTACGGCGCGGACCGTCCCGCCTGGCCCCTGCCGACCCACTGATCCGTCCCGCTGAGGCGCCGCGAAATCCTTCGCGGCGCCGACCAGTGGCGCTCGCGGTACCGCGCCTGTGCCCCATCCCCGTCGGAGCGGTCCATGAGCACTAATCCTCGACCCCGGCCAGTGCGGCGACCGCTTGCGCCAGGCGGTCGCCGTCGGGGAGGTTCGCGTCCGGAGCGATGGTTTGCAGTACGCCGAGGCCCTGGACGAGTACGAAATACAGTTCGCCGATCGCCTCGGCCTGGTCTTCGCTCAGCTGCGGGTGCGCCTCCCGCAGCGCGTCCGCCATCTCCCGGTAGGCCCCGGGCAGGCTCTGCGCGAAGAACTTCCGCGACTCCGGCGAGCGGGCGACGCGGACCAGGTTCTCCATGCTCGCCAGCATGCTGTCGTGGTTCTCGGTGAACACCGCGGGCATGCCGTTCCACATCGTGGCGAACGCCGCCAGCGGCGTCACACCACTACCCTCGCGGATCTTCTGTTCCATGCTGTCGCCGATCGCGGTGCCCAGAGAGTCGGCCAGGGCCTCGGTGATCAGCTGGTCTTTCGAGCCGAAGTGGTAGCCGATCGCCGCCAGGCTCACACCGGCCGCCGAGGCGATGTCGCGGGCGGTCGCCTTGGCGACGCCCCGCTCGATGATGACTTTCCGTGCTCCCGCCAGCAGATCCTCGCGATTTCCCATGACTCGAGGCTACAACGTCTAAGACATATGTACCAGACGTATGTACTACCGCCTGCCATCACCGAGCTATCGGCCACCTCGGCGACGCCCCGGCACCCCGGCTCGCTAGTCTCGTCCCGTGCGGCAGAAGATCATCCTGGACGTCGACACCGGCATCGACGACTCGCTCGCGCTGCTGTACCTGCTCGGCTCCCCCGAGGCCGAGATCACCGGAATCGCCGCCACCGCGGGCAACGTTCCGGCGGCACAGGTGGCGGCGAACAATCTGGCCTGGCTGGATGTCTGCCACGCGCCGGACATCGAAGTGGCGCTCGGCGCGGCCGAACCACTCGCGATCCCGCTGCGCACCACCGAGGACACGCACGGACCCCAGGGCATCGGGTACGCCGAACTCCCCCGGTCGGCTCGCCGTCTCTCGCCGCGATCGGCCGCGCGGATGTGGGTCGAGCTGGTGCGCGCGCATCCCGGGGAGATCGTCGGCCTGTGCACCGGGCCGCTGACCAATCTCGCACTCGCCTTGCGGATCGAACCGGAGCTGCCGCTGTTGCTGCACCGCCTGGTGATCATGGGCGGCGCGTTCAATCATCCGGGCAACACGACGCCGACCAACGAGTGGAACGTGCACGTCGATCCGGAGGCCGCCAAGGAGGTCTTCGACGCGTTCGCCGCGGCCCCCGCGCAGCGCAGGCCGATCGTGTGCGCGCTCGACATCACCGAGACCATCGAGATGCGGCCCGAGCACCTGGCCCGCCTCGCCGAGCGCGCGAAGAGCTATCCGGTGGAGGTCGTCTCGCCCGCCGATCCGCCCGAAGCCCGCTCGGCGGCGAGCAATCCGATCGTCCGGCACGTCACCGACGCGGTGCGGTTCTACTTCGATTTCCACCACGGCTACGACCTGGGCTACTTGGCCCACATGCACGACCCGTTCGCGGCCGCGGTGGCGCTGGACCCGGCGCTGGCCCGTACCCGCCCGGCGACGGTGGACGTGGAACTGGCCGGAACCATCACCCGCGCGACCACGGTCGCCGACTGGACGGGCATGTGGGGCCGGGAACCCAACGCCGACATCGTGATCGGCACCGACCAGGAGCTGTTCTTCGAGCGACTGATCGCCCGGGTCGGCGACCTCGCGCGCACGGTGCATCCGCCCGCCACACAGGAGGTCCGGTGACCGACGCCGACGACACGACCTACCTGGCCGCCTTCCGCACCCGGCTCGGGCTGCCCGGAATCATCGACGTCCATACGCATTTCATGCCCGACCAGGTGCTGCGGAAGGTGTGGGCCTACTTCGACTCGGCAGGTCCGTTGACCGGCCGCGCCTGGCCGATCACCTACCGCGCCGACGAGCAGGTCCGTTTGAAGACGCTGCGCGACTTCGGCGTTCGCGCGTTCACCGCTCTCGTCTACCCCCACAAGCCGGACATGGCCGCGTGGCTGAACGAATGGACCGCAGACTTCGCGGCACGCACGCCCGATTGCCTGCACACCGCCACCTTCTTTCCTGAACCACCGGCCGCGAGCTATGTGCGGGAGGCCGTCGAACGTGGCGCCCGCGTCTTCAAAGCGCACGTCCAAGTCGGCGGCTACCATCCGGGCGACCCGCTGCTGGACCCGGTGTGGGGCCTGCTGGAGGACGCGCGCGTTCCGATCGTCATCCATTGCGGTTCCGGCCCCGCGCCCGGAACGCACACCGGGCCGGAACCGATCGCCGGTGTGCTGCGGCGCTTTCCGCGCCTGCGGTTGATCGTCGCGCACATGGGCACGCCGGAGTACTCCGAATTCCTGGACCTGGCCGAGGCCTACGCGGACGTGCGGCTGGACACCACCATGGTGTGGACCGATTTCTCCGAGGCCGACGCCCCGTTTCCGGTGCACGAACACGGTAGGCTGCGCGCCTTCGCCGACCGCATCCTGTTCGGCAGCGACTTCCCGAACATCCCACATTCCTACGGTCATTCGATCGAGGCGCTCGAACGGCTGGATCTCGGTGACGACTGGTTACGCCAGGTCTGTTACCGCAACGCGGCGGCGCTGTTCGGCCTCGAATGACCGGTGTCGACCGGCTCGGGTCGCCATGACCGTGAGCCGCTGGGCCGTGCGGGCACCAGCCCGACCGCACCTGCCCGCAGCGGTCGTCACCTACGGCGTCTGGAACGGCCGAAGAACACGCTCTGCCTCGGCAGCGGTCGGCGGCGGCTGCCGTCGAATGCCCGGCGTCGCCGGTGTGTTCGAATATCGGACGTGATCTCGAAGTCGATCGTGGTCGTCGTCCAGCTACTGGCCTGGCTTGCCGCACTGGCCGGGTGCGTGGGGCTCGCACTGCACTTCAGTGGGTCGCAGTCTCGGATGTTGGTCTTGGCGGCTTCGGGTGCGCCGTATCTGATGGGTTCTGCCGTGCTGGGGGCGGTGGGGTTCGTCGCCATGCGGCAGTGGAGCGGTGCGGCGGTAGCGATCGTCGTCGTCGCCATCGCGGCGTGGACGCAAGCGCCGCTGTACGTCGGCCGTTCCGGCGACGCGGACGGGCACACCCTGACGGTGATGCAAGCCAATCTCCTTTTCGACGGAGCCGATCCCCGGGCGCTGGTCGACGAGGTACGCGCGAGGAACGTCGCCGTCCTCACCGTGAACGAACTCACGCCGACGGCAGTCGAGGAACTCGGCCGCGCGGGACTGGACCAGGTCTTGCCGTACCGGTTCGTCTCACCGGGAAGGACAGCGACCGGGACGGGAATATGGAGCAGCTACCCGCTGACCGAAACCGTCGAGTACGACGGCTTCGTGCTGAACCAGCTGTCGGCGACCGCCGACGTTCCAGGCGTCGGCCCGGTCGCGGTGTACGCCTTCCATCCGGTACCGCCGGTGTACGGCACGCGGGTATGGGCCGACGAATTGTCCCGGCTGCGGGTGATTCTCGACCGATCACCCGCGGATCGACCGGTGCTCGCCGGCGGCGATTTCAACGCGACCTACGACCACCGGCAGTTCCGCGCGATGCTGTCCGGCCGCTTCGCCGACGCCGCCGAGCAGGCGGGCGCCGGACATCTGGTCACCTATCCGACCGACAAGCGGTGGCCGCCCCTGGTCGGTATCGACCACATCCTCGTCACCGGCGGTAGCGCGGTCGCGGTCGAGACCGTGGGACTCCCCGGCGCGGACCACCGTGCCTTGGTGGCGCGGATCCAGCTGAACGCGCGATAGGCGTTGGATCGGATCCCGGCGGCTCAGCGGCCGTCGAAGGCGTTCAGCAGTTCCTCGGCGGCGAGCGCGGCGGTGAGGGTGCCGTCGCGGACCTGCTTCTCCACTTGCGCCCGAATGGCTTTCACGTCCGGGTTGTCCGAGAGCCTGCGCAGCAGCTGGTCGTGCACCATGGTCCAGGTCCAGTCCACTTGCTGGCGACGGCGCTTCTCGGCGAACTCCCCGGCGTCGGTGAGCACACGACGATGTTCGAGCACCGTGTCCCAGAACCGGTCCAGGCCGACGCCTTCCAAACCGCTCATGGTCAGCACCGGCGGCCGCCACAGCGCGTCGTGCGGGTGGATCAGCCGCAGCGCGCCTGCGAGTTCCCGGGCGGCGGCTCTGGCCTCGACCTCGTGTTTGCCGTCGGCTTTGTTCACCGCGACCAGGTCGGCGAGTTCGAGCACACCCTTCTTGATCCCTTGCAGCTGGTCGCCGGTCCTGGCCAGGGTGAGGAAGCAGAACACGTCGACCATGTTCGCGACGGTGACCTCCGACTGGCCCACCCCGACGGTCTCCACCAGGATCACGTCGTATCCCGCCGCCTCGAGCAGCACGATGGTCTCGCGTGTCGCCTTGGCGACGCCGCCGAGCGTGCCCGCCGTGGGCGAGGGCCGGATGTAGGCCTCGCGCTGCACCGACAGCCGCGCCATCCTGGTCTTGTCGCCGAGGATGGAACCGCCGGTCCTGGTCGAGGACGGGTCGACCGCCAGCACCGCGACCCGGTGTCCCCGCTCGATCAGATACATGCCGAGCGCGTCGATGAAGGTCGACTTGCCGACGCCGGGAACGCCGGTGATGCCGACGCGGTTGGACGGCGCGCCCCCCGCGCCCGCCTCCGGCGTCACTTTCAGCAGCAGCTGCTGCGCCAGCGCACGGTGATCGGCCCTGGTGGATTCCACCAGCGTGATCGCCCGCGCCAGAGCGGCACGCTCGTCGGCGCGGACCGCCGCGGCGAGGGCGTCGACGTCGATCGCCCGGCGCGCGGTCACCTTCGGGGTGTCGCGCGCCGGGGAACCCGCTTCGCTCATTCCGTCGCGGCGGAATCCGCGGCGCCGCTGCCGAGTTCGTGACCGAGTTCGGCGCCGAGCTTCTTCAGCAAGTCGATCGCCGCGTCCGCGATCACCGTGCCGGGCGGGAAGATCGCCGCCGCGCCCGCCTGGTAGAGCTCCTCGAAGTCACCGGGCGGGATGACGCCGCCGACGATGACCATGATGTCGGGGCGTCCGACATCGGCCAGTGCCTGCCGCAGGGCGGGCACCAGCGTGAGGTGGCCCGCCGCCAGCGACGACACACCGACGACGTGCACATCGTTGTCGGCCGCCTGCTGCGCCACCTCTTCCGGGGTCTGGAACAGCGGGCCCACGTCGACGTCGAAGCCGAGGTCGGCGAAGGCCGTGGCGATCACCTTCTGTCCCCGGTCGTGGCCGTCCTGCCCCATCTTCGCGACGAGGATGCGCGGCCTGCGGCCCTCGGCCTCGGCGAATTCCTCGACCAGCTCGCTCGCCTTGGTGATGTTGGTGACCTTCCCTGCCTCGTCGCGGTACACACCGGAGAGGGTACGGATCTCCGCCTGGTGGCGGCCGTATACCTGCTCCAGCGCATCGGAGATCTCGCCGACGGTGGCCTTGGCCCGTGCCGCGTCGATGGCCAGCGCGAGCAGGTTGTTCGCCATGCCGCCCTCGGAAGAGGCCGCGGCGCGGGTCAATTCGGCCAGCGCCCGCCGTACCGCGTCGGGGTCGCGCTCGGCGCGCAGGCGTCGCAGCTTCTCGATCTGCTCGGCGCGCACCCGCGAGTTCTCGACCTTGAGGACCTCGACCTGCTGGTCCTCTTCGACCTGATACTTGTTGACGCCGATCACCGGCTGCTGGCCGGTGTCGATCCGCGCCTGAGTGCGCGCGGCGGCTTCTTCGATGCGCAGTTTCGGGATGCCCTCGCCGATCGCCTGCGCCATGCCGCCGTGCGCCTCGACCTCCGCGATATGCGCGCGGGCGCGGTCGGCCAGCTGGTGGGTGAGCCACTCGACGTAATACGAGCCGCCCCACGGGTCGATCGGGCGGGTGGTGTTGGACTCCTGCTGGATCAGCAGCTGAGTGTTACGGGCGATGCGGGCGGAGAAGTCCGTGGGCAGCGCCAGCGCCTCGTCGAGCGCGTTGGTGTGTAGCGACTGGGTGTGGCCCTGGGTGGCTGCCATCGCCTCGATGCAGGTGCGCGCGACGTTGTTGTAGGCGTCCTGCGCGGTGAGCGACCAGCCGGAGGTCTGCGAATGGGTGCGCAGCGACAGCGATTTCGCGCTCTTCGGGTTGAACTTCGCGACCAGCTCACTCCACAGCAGGCGCCCGGCGCGCAGCTTGGCGACCTCCATGAAGAAGTTCATGCCGATGGCCCAGAAGAACGACAGCCGCGGCGCGAACTTGTCGACCTCCATGCCCGCGTCGATGCCCGCCCGGATGTACTCGACGCCGTCGGCGAGGGTGTAGGCCAGTTCCAGGTCGGCGGTCGCGCCCGCTTCCTGGATGTGGTAGCCGGAGATGGAGATCGAGTTGAACTTCGGCATCTTCGCGCTGGTGTAGGCGAAGATGTCGGAGATGATCCGCATCGATGGCTTCGGCGGGTAGATGTAGGTGTTGCGGACCATGAACTCTTTCAGAATGTCGTTCTGAATGGTTCCGGCCAGCTGTTCCGGCGCGATGCCCTGTTCCTCGGCGGCCACGACGTACAGCGCCAGGATCGGCAGCACCGCGCCGTTCATCGTCATCGAGACGCTGACCTGGTCCAGCGGGATGTGGTCGAACAGCTGGCGCATGTCCAGGATCGAGTCGATGGCGACGCCCGCCATGCCGACGTCACCTTGCACCCGCGGATGATCGGAGTCGTAGCCGCGGTGGGTCGCCAGGTCGAACGCGACCGACAGACCCTTCTGGCCCGCCTGCAGGTTGCGCCGGTAGAAGGCATTCGAGTCCGCTGCGGTGGAGAAACCCGCGTACTGGCGGATGGTCCACGGCTGGTTGACGTACATCGTGGGGTACGGACCGCGCACGAACGGCGCGACACCGGGCACGCTGTCGAGCGGATATCCTGCGGCCGCGATCGCGTCCCGGTCGGCCTTGGTGAACACCGGCGGCACGTCGATGCCTTCCGGGGTCGACCACACCAGCTGTTCGGGGGCGTACTGGTTGGCCGCCGCGGCCGCGCGCACGTACTCCGTCACCTGCGCCGCGTCGACCGCGGCGGGCTCCGGCGCGCGCTCGGCCAGCGGCACGTCGGCGAAACTACCGATCACGTGCTTGATCTCACGAGTGGTCATCAGGCTCCCACCTTCTCCAGCAGGCCGGACAGCGCGGCGACGGCGTCGATGCGCGCGGCGAGGAATCCGTCCGGGCGTTGCGCGTCGTCCAGGTCGGCGACGGTTTTCGCCGCACCCGCCAGCAGCACGGTGGGCACGCCCGCGGCGCGCAGTTGCCGCACCGCTTCACCCGCTTCCGATCCGTAGCGCGTATCCGAGCCACACAGCACCGCGATCGGCGCCCCCGCTTCGGCGGCCGCCGCGGCGATTCCGTCCACCGCGAGCGGACCCGGATTGATCGACTCGATGCCGCCCGAAGCCAGCAGATTCGCGATGAAGGTGACCCGCACGTTGTGCTCGGCCACCGAGCCGAGCGGCACCAGCAGCGCTTTCGGCCGCGCGCCGTGCTCTGCGAGGTAGGCGTCGGAGCGGTTGCGCAGCTGCTCGAACGCAGCGCCGTAGCGGGCGACCCGGCCGGTCTGCCGCGCCGCCTCGGACAGCGGCTGCTCGGCGAGGTTCGGGAATTCGTTCACGCCGGTGACGGCGGTCTTGCGGTGCGCGACATCCGCGTCGCGAGCGGCCTTGGTCGCCGCGACCCGCTCGGCGAGCAGCCCGGACTCCAGCGCGGCGAGGTAGCCTCCGGCCGCCTCGATCTCCTGGAGGAACTCCCATGCCTTCGCCGCCAGCGCGGCGGTGAGGTCCTCGATGTACCAGGAGCCCGCACCCGGATCCTGCACGTGGCCGAGGTGCGATTCCTCGAGCAGCAGCAGCTGAGTGTTGCGGGCCATCCGATCGGCGAACGCCTGCGAGACGCCGAGTTCGCCGGGCGGCAGGGCGGAGTCGAACGGCAGCACGGTCACGGTGTCGGCGCCGCCGATGCCCGCGCCGAACGCGGCGAGCGTGGTGCGCAGCATGTTCACCCAAGGGTCGCGCTGACTCATCATGGCGGCCGAGGTGACCGCGTGCTGGGGCGCGCCGCCGAAATCCGGTGCTCCGCAGACCTGCGCGACCCGCGCCCACAGCCGCCTGGCGGCACGGAACTTCGCGATGGTGGCGAACTGATCGTCGGTGGCGGCGAACCGGAACTCCAGCTGTCCCAGCGCGTCGGCGATGTCCAGGCTCTCCGTCAGCGACCGCAGGTAGGCCAGGCCCGCAGCGACCGCCGCGCCCAGTTCCTGGGCGTCGGAGGCGCCCGCGTCGTGGAAGACGGTGCCGTCCACGGTGATCGCACGCACCGTTTCCGGTCGTCGCGCCGCCTGTCCGGCCAGTGCGACGGCCTCGGCGAGACCGGTGTCGGCCGGTCCGGCGAAGCGGCTGGTCAGAGGCGCGGCGCCGAGCGAGACCCGGATGCCATCGCGCGCCGGCGCGGTGTAGCCGTCGAGCGCCGTGAACACCTGCGCCGCCGCGTCGGCGACGTCGCCGCCCGCGTCCAGCGTGAGCGGGGCGAGTTCGAAGAGCAGGCCGGTCAGGGCGGTCGGCAGATCCGCCACCGGTACGCCGCGCTCGCCCGCACCGAGCCAGATCGCGCTGATCCCGTTCTCCAGCGCGGCCAGGATCTCGCGGTTCGCCACCGCGGCGTCGCGCTGGGCGAACCGGGCGCTGACGAACCAACCCCGGTGCACGTCGCGAGTGGCGTCCCGGCCGCGAACGAAGGGGAACGTTCCGGGCAGGGGCTGCTCCGGCAGCTCATCGCGCCGGGTGTAGAGCGGGGCGACCGTCAGCCCGTCATAGGTGGTCTCGTCGAGCAGTCGCTCGGGCTCCTCGGGAAGTTCGCTGACATCGACGCGGCGAGCCTTCGCCAGCACCCCGGCAACACCCTTGCGCCATGCGCCGTATTCGGGCACCGGGTCGGCCCCGGGATCTGAAGCAATCGGCATAGCTTGCTGTTCCTCTTCCTCACCACGGGCGCACCGCCAGTGCGCGCCCGATACCCTCACATTCGCCCAGCTCAGCGACTACTTCGGTTAACGGGCATTCGTCCCGCTTCCACTGATGCTAGCGGGCGGATTCCCAGCCGGTTGACCCTGCCCGCCACTACCAACCGGTAACCTGTCGCCCGTGACGAGGCTGATCCGTGACCCGCGTATCGTCGCGCTGATCGTCGGCGCGGTCGCGCTGTTCGGCGCGGCGCTGCTGGTCCCGCTGCCGTCGCCCCGCCAGGTGCAGGACTGGGCGACTTCCGTCGGCCCGGTCTTCCCGCTGCTGTTCTTCCTGGTCCACGCTCTGGTGACGGTGGCGCCGATCCCGCGCACCCTATTCACCGTCAGCGCCGGACTGCTGTTCGGCCCGCTGCTTGGCATCACGCTCGCGGTGAGCGCGACGACCGTCAGCGCGGCCCTGGCCATCGTGCTCATCCGCGCGCTCGATCGCAATCAGGTCGCCGCCCGGCTCACCCATCCCGCGGTGCGCGCCATCGATGAACGTCTCGCCCGCCGCGGCTGGCTGGCGGTCGGCTCGCTGCGGCTCATCGCGGCCGTACCGTTCTCGGTGATCAACTACTGCTGTGGCTTGTCCTCGATCCGGTTCTGGCCGTATCTGTTCGCCACGGTGCTGGGTGTACTGCCCGGCACGATCGGCACCGTCATCCTCGGCGACGCGCTCACCGGGACCACCCATCCGGCGATGCTCGCGCTGTCCGGCGCCTGCCTCGCGGTCGGACTGGCCGGTCTGGTCGTCGACGCGCGATGGAAGACGACAGCCCCCGCTTCGGTAGACATCGCCGAACCCGTCGCGGCTGCCGACTGAGCAACGCTCGATCCGTGACCGATTCCACCGGAACCGGGGTCACGTCCAGCATTCCCGCCGCGCAGCCCGACGGGGATGCGGGAAATTCAGCGGTGCCGAGAACGAGGATGAATCAGTAATAAGGGACTAAGCGCCCGTCCGCTCTCCAGTGCACGGTTCGCGTGCGGCACCGCAATTGACACTACAACCGCGCCATCAATTGACACTACAACCGCGCCATCGCCGAATCGGGCCGCAGTGCAGTTCATCCCCTACCGCGTCGCATAAGCCTCTGCCGTGACAGCTCCGCGCACCGGCCCTTATCAATTTCGTAAAGTCGGCAACTATTTGCCGCTCTGCATCGTGGTTTAGGTGTACGCGAACGAACCGGTCGGCTTAAACTGATTTCCGGTCGGGTCTGGAGGCAAGGTGATGACCGTTCAGCGACCGCAGTTCGACCCCGACCGTGGATCGAACACCGCACCGGACGTGTCGCCACCAGAGCCTGTACCGCTGTCAGCCGGACAGCGGGGGCTGTGGCTGGCGCAACGCTTGAGTCCGGACGTCCCGATATGCGAGGCGCAATACGTCGAGTTCCACGGCGAGCTCGATCGTGAGCTTCTGCGTTCGCTGATAATCCGCGCGGGTCACGAGTTCCAGTCAGGGTATTTTCGGCTGGTCGAGGTGGACGGCACCCCGCATCAACTGTTCGACCCGTCACTGGCTTCGACGGGGCCGGTAATCGATACGCGTGCCGAACCGGATCCCATGGCGGCGGCATTGAAGTGGATGCACGACGAATACACCGCACCGCTGGATATGGCTCGGGACCGGTTGTGGGCGGGGGCGCTTCTGCAGGTCGGCGATCGGCATTACCTGTTGTACAACAGAGCTCACCATGTCGCGGTGGACGGCTACGCCGCGATGACCATGTTGAACCGGCTCGCGGAGTTGTACACGGCCGCCGTGGAGGAACGGCCGCCGGAACCGAACCGGGCGGCGGACCTTCGCACACTGTACGAGGCCGACCGCACGTATCGGGAGTCGAAGCGGTTCGCCGACGACCAGGCATATTGGGTGGACAAACTCGCCGATGTCGCCGATGACGAATCCAGTCTGGCGACCCGCTACGCGCCGCCGCGTGCGGACAGCGTGGTCGCGATGGCCGAACTGCCGACGGCGCTGGTGGTGCGGATCGCGGACGCCGCGAAAGCGCTCGACGCGAGCCCGGCCGCGGTGGTGATCGCCGCGTTCGGTTGCTATCTCGCCCGGATGACCGGCCGGGACGAGGTCCTCATCGATGTTCCCGTCTCCGGCCGAACCACGGCCGTCCTGCGCCGGTCCGGCGGGGTGTTCGTCAACCTCGCGCCGCTTCCGCTCGCACTCGGCGCGGAAGACACCGTCGCGACGCTGGTACGGCGGGTCCAATCCGACTTGGTCGGAGCGTTGCGCCACCAGCGGTGCGGCCTCGCCGATATTCGCGCCGCCACCGGATCGCGCGGGCAGCGGCGGTTCGCGGGCCCGATGGTGAACGTCATGTTCTTCCCCCAGAAGATCCGCTTCGGCGAGTTGACCGGGGACTTCCACATCCTCAGCTCCGGGCCGGTCGAGGATCTCCTGGTCAACCTGTATCAGACCGGAGAACCGCCGCGGACGATCCTGCACTTCCTGGCCAATCCCGACCGCTACACCGGCCCCGAACTGTCCGCCCACCACAGCGAGTTCGTGGAGTTCCTCGACGAGTTCGCCGCCGCGGCGCCGGGCACCGACCTCGCGCGGATCCACCCCGGCAGTGCGCGCGAAGCGGCCCGGATCCGAAGCCGCCGCGACGACCTCGTGTTCTGGCGCGACGCGCTCGCGGACCTTCCGGAGGAGTTGTCGTTGCCGGTGGATCGCCCCCGCCCCGCAGTGGCCTCCCACCACGGCGCCACCACCACCTACACCCTCGACACCGAACTCATCAC
>NZ_JBEXME010000019.1:0-129013 GCF_040610355.1 Nocardia sp. NPDC004168
CCCTCGAACACACCATCACCCAAGCATTCACCGACATACTCCACACCAACACCATCGGACTCGACGACTCCTTCTTCACCCTCGGCGGCGACAGCATCATGTCGATCCAGTTGGTCAATCGAGCCAGGGCGGCGGGTGTGGTGTTCACCCCGCGCGACGTGTTCGACCGCAAGACGGTCGCCGGGCTGGCCGAGGTCGCCGTCCGCGGCGGCACCGCGGCGACCGCGCTCGCGGCCGAACTGCCCGGCGGAGGCGTGGGGCCGGTGCCGGTCACGCCGATCGTCCGGTGGCTGCTCGAGCAGGCCGGGTCTGGGTTCGGCCGCTTCTCGCAGGCGGTGTTGCTCGGACTGCCGCCGGGGATCGACCGGCAGCAGCTGGTGGGCACGGTGCAGGCGGTACTCGATCGGCACGACATGCTGCGCGCGCGGCTGCGCCCGACCGACGACGGAAGTTGGGCGTGGGAAGCCTTGCCCGCCGGGGCGATTCGAGCCGAGGACGTCATCCGTCGGGTGGCGATGCCGGAAGCCCCGGGAAGCGCCGAGTTCCGTGCTTCTGTGGCGGCGGAGTTGGACGCCGCCGCGGACCGGCTCGATCCGGGCGCCGGGGTCGTGCTGCAGGTGGTCTGGTTCGACCCGGTAGCCACGACGGAGCCGGGCCGGGCGCTGGTGGTGGCGCACCATACGGCCGTCGACGGAGTGTCCTGGCGGGTGCTGGTGCCGGATCTCGCGATCGCGTGGGCGCGGATCGAGTCCGGCGAACCACCCGAGCTGGCCCCGGTCGGGACGTCCATGCGCAGGTGGGCCCACGGGCTGGTCGAATCGGCCGGAAGCGCCGAGCGGCGCGCCGAATTCGGATTCTGGAAAGCGATGGCCGCCGGAGACGATCCGGTGATCGGATCCCGCCCCCTCGACCCCGCGATCGATGTGGCCGCCACTGCCCGCACGGTCGAGATCGATGTTCCCCCCGAGGTGACCGAGGCGTTGTTGACCACCGTGCCCGCGGCATTCCACGGCGAGGTGAGCGACGGGCTGCTGGCCGCGCTGGCGGTTGCGGTGACGAAGTGGCGGCGCGAGCGCGACACGGTAGCGTCCGGCGATCTCGCGGACGTCGTGATCGGTTTGGAAGGGCACGGCCGCGAGGAGCGCGCGGTCCCCGGCTCGGATCTGGCCCGGACGGTCGGCTGGTTCACCACGAGTTTCCCGATGCGCCTCGACCTGTCCGGCATCGATGTCGACGACGCGACCGCGGGCGGGCCCGCGCTGGGGGCAGCGGTCAAGTCGGTGAAGGAACAGTTGCGCAAGGTCCCGGACCACGGGATCGGCTACGGCTTGCTGCGGTATCTCAACACCGATACCGGACCGGAACTCGAGAGCATGCCGACACCGCAGATCGGATTCAACTACCTCGGCCGCGTCGCCACGAAGGTGCCCGGAGGAGCGCCGTCGGCCGGATGGCTACCGGTGGACGACGGCGGGGACCTCTCGGGCGCCGAGTTCACCGGTGCGCTCGATCCGGACCTGCCGATGTCGGCGGTGCTCGACATCAACGCCCTCGTCCTGGACGACGGCGACCGGCGGCGGCTGCGGGCGAAGTGGTCGTATCCGGCCGGGGTGCTCACCGCCGACCAAGTGCACGAGGTGGCGGAGTCGTGGCGCCGGGTACTGACCGCGTTGGCGGCATACAGCCGCCGCGCCGGGACCGGCGGACGGACGCCGTCGGATCTGGACCTCGTCGATCTCACCCAGTCCGATATCGAGCGGCTCGAGACCGGATATCCGGCGCTGAGCGATGTCTGGCCGTTGACTCCGTTGCAGGAGGGATTGCTGTTCCATGCGGTGTTCGCCGAGGAGTCGGTGGACGCCTATGTGGTCCAGCTGGTCCTCGAACTGGGTGGGCGAGTCGATGCGCAGCGGCTGCGCCGAGCCGGGCAGGCGCTGCTGAACCGGCATGCGAATCTGCGCGCGGCGTTCGTCACCGACACCGGGCCGGTGCAGGTGGTCGACGAAGACGTCCAGGCGCCATGGACGGAGCTGGACCTGTCCGGGCTGGACGACGGGGAACGGGATCGAGAGTGGACTCGGTTGATGGCCGAGGACCGCGCGACCCGGTTCGACCCGTCGCGCGCCCCACTGCTGCGCTGGATGCTGGTCACCATCGGGCCGGAGCGCTTCCGGCTGGTGCTGACCAACCATCACCTGCTGCTGGACGGCTGGTCGATGCCGCTGCTCCTGAGGGAGTTGCTGGTGCTCTACGCCACCGACTGCGACGACGCGATGCTCCCTCGTGTCCGGCCCTATCGGGACTTCTTGGCATGGCTGGCGCGGCAGGACCCGACCGCTTCGCTCGACGCCTGGGCCCGTGCGTTCGACGGCGCCGACGAGCCGACTCTGATGGCTCCGTCCGACCCCCGCCGCCGCTACACCGAATCACGAGATGTCCTCGGCGAATTGACCGAGGAACAGACCGCGGACTTGACGAACCTGGCACGGACACGCGGAGTCACCCTCAACACCGTGGTCCAGACGGCCTGGGCGATTGTGTTGGGCGCCTTGACATCCCGGACGGATGTCACCTTCGGCACCACTGTCTCCGGACGGCCTCCGCAACTTTCGGACGTCGAATCGATGATCGGGCTGTTCGTCAACACGCTGCCGGTGCGTGTCCGGCTCGACCGCACCGAGAGTTTGGGGCAGCTGCTCGACCGGATCCAGGCCGAACAAGCCGCGCTGCTCGATCACCACTACGTGGGCCTGACCGACATCGAACGGGTGGCCGGGCCGGGAGCGGTGTTCGACACGATGACGGTGTTCGAGTCCTATCCGGTCGATCGTGGCGGGCTCACCGCGGACACCGACATCGCGGGCATGCGGCTGCTCGATGTGAGCGGCACCGACGCGGCGCACTATCCGATCGGCGTTGTCGCCCAGGTCGACACGCGATTGCGTCTCCACATCAAGTACCTGCCCGACCTCTTCGACCACGACATGATGGACGCGACGCTGCGTCGAGTTCTGCGCGTGCTGGGCGCGGTCGCCACCGACCCGGATCTACCACTGTCCCGGCTGGATCTGCTGTCCTCCGCGGAATACCGCGAGTTGGCGCCCGTGTCGGGTCGTCCGACGGTGTCGGCGCAGGTCTTGCCGGATCTGCTGGCCGCGGCGGTGGCGAACGATCCGGGAGCGGTCGCGGCGGTGTGCGGCGATCGCCGGTGGACTTACGGCGAACTGGACGCGGAGTCGAATCGCCTGGCACGCATGCTGATCGGCCTGGGAGCGGGCCCGGAGACGAGCGTCGCGGTCGGATTGCCGCGGTCGGTCGAGTCGGTGCTGGCGGTCTGGGCCGTGGCGAAGTCCGGGGCGGCGTTCGCGCCGATGGATCCCGAGTATCCGGCCGGCCGCATCGCGTACATGCTCACCGATTCGGGTGTGGCGGTGGGGATCACGCTGTCGCGATGGCGGGATCGTTTCCCCGGATCGGTGCGATGGCTGGCGCTCGACGAACCGGCGGTCGAAGCGCGGCTGGCGGGATTCCCGGCAGCGCCGGTGCGCGACGAGGAGCGAACACGGCCGGTGCGGCCCGACCACGCGGCGTACGTGATCTACACGTCCGGGTCGACGGGAGAGCCGAAAGGCGTGGTGGTGTCGCACAAGGGGCTGGCGAATCTGGTGGACGATCAATGCACGCGTTTGGGTGTCGGGCCGGGCACGCGGGTGCTGCACGCCGCGTCTCCGAGTTTCGACGCGGCGGTACTCGAATACCTCTGGGCGTTCGCGACGGGCGGGCAACTGGTGATCGCGCCGCCGACTGTCTACGGCGGGGACGAGCTGGCGCAAATCTTGGCGCGGGAGCGGGTTTCGCACGCGGCGCTGACGCCGACGGCCTTGGCGACGGTCGATCCGGCCGGGCTCGGAGGCCTCGGGACGGTCGTGATCGGCGGCGAGGAGCCCCCACCGGAGTTGGTGTCGCGGTGGGCGCCGGGCCGCAGATTGTTCAACACCTACGGTCCTGCCGAGGCCACGATCCAGACCGACGCCGGGCGCCCGCTGGTGGCGGGTGAGGCCGTGACGACCGGCAGCCCGATCCGCGGGGTACAGGAGATCGTGCTCGACACCTGGTTGCGGCCGGTACCGGTCGGAGTCGTCGGCGAGTTGTATCTGGCGGGTCCCGCTTTGGCGCGCGGCTATCGCAACCGGTTGGGCACGACCGCGTCTCGGTTCGTCGCCAATCCGTTCGCGGGGCCGGGGCAGCGCATGTACCGGACCGGTGACCTGGTGCGGTGGCTGCGGTCGCCGACCGGACATCTGACGCTCGACTACATGGGCCGGACGGATTCTCAGGTGAAGATCCGTGGTTTCCGCATCGAGCTGGGTGAGGTCGAATCGGCGCTACTGGCGTACGCGGGTGTGGCGCACGCGGTGGCGGCCGTGCGCCGAGGCGCGGTCACCGGCGACCGGTTGATCGGGTACGTGGTTCCCGAGTCCGGCGCCGATCTCGACACGGACGCGGTCCGCGAGTTCGCCGCGGACCGGTTGGCCTCGCACATGGTGCCCGCGACCGTCGTGGTGATCGACGCGCTACCGATGACGGCCAACGGCAAGCTGGACCGCACCGCTCTGCCCGAGCCCGACTTCACCCCTCGTGCCGGATCCCGGCCACCGGCCACCGAGCTCGAGACGACGCTGGCCGAACTGTTCGCGGAGGTGCTCGGACTCGACGAGGTCGGCGCGGACGATTCGTTCTTCGCCATGGGCGGCGACAGCATCATGGCGATTCAGCTGGTCGCGCGCGCCAAGGCGGCGGATCTGCTGTTCTCCGCGCGCGACGTATTCGAGCACGGAACGGTCGCCGAACTGGCCCGGGTCGCCGTGCGCGACAGCACCGAGGCCGCCGCCCTGCCCGCCGAACTGCCCGGCGGAGGCGTGGGACAGATACCGCTGACGCCGATCATGTGCTGGATGTTCGAACGCGGTGGCTTCGACCGTTTCAGCCAGTGGGCGATGCTCACGCTGCCTGCCGGTATCGACAGCGCCGGAATCGGCGCCACCGTCCAAGCGGTGCTCGAACGCCACGACATGCTGCGGGCGCGGCTACGCCCGGACCCCGCGCACGCGTCCGGCTGGGCGCTGCACGTATCGCCGACCGCCGCACCCGCCGCGGGGCTGATCCGGCGCGTGCCGGTAACCGCGGCGCCGGACAGCAGCGACTTCGCCGCGATCGCCGACGCCGAGGCGAACGCCGCGGCCGAGCGCCTCGACCCCGCGGCAGGTGTCGTGCTGCAACTGGTCTGGTTCGAGTGGGCGCGACAGCCGGGACGGCTGCTGATCGTCGCGCATCACCTGGTCGTCGACGGCGTTTCGTGGCGCATCCTGGTTCCGGACCTCGCGATCGCGTGGGCGCAGATCAGCGCGGGGCAACCGCCGCGGCTCGCGCCTGTCGGTACCTCGATGCGACGCTGGGCGCATGCCCTGAACACCGCCGCCGCGCGCCGGGACGAACTCGAGTGGTGGCGCACCACACTCGACGCCGCGGACCCGCCGATCGGCGCACGCCCCATCGACCCCGCGGTGGACGTGCAGGCCACCGTCGCGACCGTCGAGGTGAAGCTGCCCATCGCGGCGACCCGCGCGGTGCTCACCACGCTGCCGGAGGCCTTCCGCGGCAACGTGGACGACGCGCTGATCGCGGGGCTCGCTCTGGCGCTGACCCGATGGCGGCGCGAGCACGGCGACACCGCGCCGGAAACGCTGCTCACCCTCGAAAGCCACGGCCGCCACGACACGGTGCTCCCGCACGCCGACCTCTCGCGCACCATCGGATGGTTCACCACCACCTATCCGGTGCGACTCGACTTGTCCGGCATCGACATAGATGACGCGTTCGCCGCCGGACCCGCCGCCGGGGCTGTCGTCAAATCGGTGAAGGAGCGTTTGCGGCAGGTTCCCGATCACGGGATCGGCTACGGACTGCTGCGATACCTCGACGCCGATACCGCCCGCATCCTGCGTGCGCTGCCCGCGCCGCAGGTGAGCTTCAACTATATGGGCAGGTACGACACCATTCCGGCAGCGTTGCGCGAGGCCGGGTGGATGCCCGCCGGAGGCGGCGGCGTTCAGAACCCCGACGCGGCCGCCGCATCCGTGCTGGGAGTCAACGCGGTCGTCACCGACACCCCGGAAGGGCCGGCTCTCACCGCCGCCTGGGACTATCCGACCGGTCTGTTGACCTCCGACGAGGTCACCGGCCTCGCGGAACTGTGGCGCGACGCGGTGACCGCGTTGGCCGACTATGCGTCCCGGCCCGGCGCCGGCGGGCTCACCCCCTCCGACCTCGATCTCCTCGATCTGAGCCAGGACACGATCGACCGGCTGGAGCGCCTGCACCCGGCCCTGGACGACATCTGGCCGCTCACGCCGCTGCAGACCGGGTTGCTGTTCCACGCTCAGCTCGCGGACGGCGCCCTCGACGCCTACATCGTGCAACTCTGCATGGAACTCGGCGGGCACGTCGACGCCGAGCGGCTGCGCCGCGCCGCGCAGGCGCTCGTCGGACGGCACCCCAACCTGCGGACCGCGTTCGTGCGCGACGGCGCGGGTGAAGCGGTCCAGGTCGTGCATAAGCACGTCGACGTGCCGTTCACCCTCATCGACTTGGCCGAGCACGACGATCCCGCCGCCACGCTGGATCAGCTCATGGCCGCCGACCGGCGCGCCAGCTTCGACGTGACCACGGCGCCGCTGCTGCGAATGACGTTGGTGCGCACCGACCCCGACCGATACCGGCTGGTGTGGAGCATGCATCACATCCTCATCGACGGCTGGTCCACGCCACTGCTCATCCGGGAGCTGCTGACCCTCTACGCCTGCGACGACGACGCCACGGCGCCCGCTCCGGGCCGTCCCTTCCGTGACTACCTGACGTGGCTGCACGCCCAAGACCGGAACGCGGCGGAAACCGCGTGGACGCGGGCACTCGACGGCGTGTCGGAGCCGACGCTGCTGGCGATCGCGGACCGCGGCCGCAGGCACATCACCGACACGCGCGACGTACAAGTTCAGCTCGGCGAAGACCGCACCTCGGCGCTGGTCGCCACCGCCCACCGACAGGAGGTCACGCTCAACACCCTCGTTCAGGCCGCCTGGGGAATCGTGCTGGCCAACGCGACCGGCCGCGACGACGTGGTGTTCGGCACCACCGTCTCCGGGCGCCCGCCCCAGATCTCCGGCATCGAATCGATGATCGGGCTGTTCATCAACACGGTGCCGGTGCGGGTCCGGCTGGACCACCGCGAAACCCTCGCCCAACTGGTGCGGCGAATCCGGACCGAACAAGCCGCGCTGCTCGACCATCACCACCTGGGCCTGGCCCAGATCCAGCAGATCGCCGGTCCTGGCGCGATGTTCGACACCGTGACGGCCTTCGAGTCCTACCCGATCGACTCGACCGGGTTGTCCGAAGACACCGACATCGCGGGAATGCGTGTCCTGGGCGTGCACGGACGCGATGCCGCGCACTACCCGCTCGGCCTGATCGTGCACCAGGACAATAGATTGCACCTGACCTTCAAATACTTGCCCGACCTGCTGACCCGACAGCAGATCGACGCCATCGCCGACCGCGTGCTGCGCGTGCTCGACACCGTCGCGGACCACATCGACCTGCCGCTGACCCGGCTACAGCTGCTGTCGCAGGCCGAGCAGGCCGCGCTGGTGCCCGTTCGCGGGCCACACGGGGCGGTGATGTCGGTGCTGCCGCGGGTGCTGACCGCCGCGATGGAACCGGAGACCGAAGCGGTGGTCTGCGACGGCGCACGACTGTCCTACCGCGAACTCGACGAAACCTCGAACCGGTGGGCGCGGGTGTTGATCGACACCGGGATAGGACCGGAATCGTTCGTAGCCATAGCGCTACCTCGCTCCATCGACGCCATGATCGCCGTGTGGGCGGTCGCCAAGACCGGCGGCGCGTTCGTCCAGGTGGAACCCAGCCATCCGCGCGAACGCAGCACGACCATCCTGACGGATTCCGGTGCCACGGTCGGGCTTACTCGCGAGCCCTACCGAAATCAGTTGCCGGACACCATCGAATGGCTGACCGTCGACAGCCCCTCCTTCGCCGCGACGTCGGCAGAAGTGTCCTCCGCGGCGATCAGCGATGCCGACCGAACAGCCCCACTACGACCGCAGCACCCGGCCTACCTGGTCTACACCTCCGGCTCCACCGGAACCCCGAAGGGCGTCGTGGTCACACATACCGGGATAGCGAACCTGGCCGCGGATACGCGGCAACGGTTCGGCATCACTCCGTCCTCTCGGATACTGGCTGTCGCCTCGCCGAGCTTCGATGTCTCGATCCTCGAATGGATCAGCGCCGTCTGCGGCGGGGCCACGCTGATCCTCGCCCCCACACCGGTCGGCGCCGGGCTGTCCGAGCTGGTCCGGGCGGAACACGTCACCCATGCCGCGCTCACCCCGACGATGCTCGCCGCGATGAATCCCGACGGACTCGAAACCCTGGTCATCGGCGGTGAGCCGTGTCCGCCGGAGCTGGCGGCGCGGTGGACGCCGGGCCGCACGGTGCTAATCAGCTACGGGGCCACCGAGACCACGGTCGTGAGCTGCGCAGGCACTCCGCTGTCCACCACCGTCGACGGCCCGATCGCCATCGGCGGCCCGATCCGCGGATTCACCGCCGTCGTACTCGATCGCAAGCTCCGCCCCGTTCCGTTCGGAGTGGTCGGCGAACTCTATCTGTCCGGACCGGGCCTCGCCCGCGGCTACCACAAGCAACCCGCGACCACCGCGAGCCGATTCGTCCCCGCCCCGTACGGGCGGCCCGGGACGCGGATGTATCGCACGGGCGACCTGGTGGCGTGGACCGCCGACCGAAGACTGCAATACAAGGGCCGCAGCGACCTGCAGTTGAAGGTCCAGGGCAACCGCGTCGAACCCGGCGAGGTCGAATCCGCGCTGAGCGGCTATCCCGACATCGCCTATGCCGCGGTCACCGTGCACACCCGCCCCGACGGCACCGGCCAGCTCACCGGCTACGTCGTACCGACGCCGCACACCACACCCGACACCGGCGCCATGACCACCTACCTCGCAACCCGCCTGCCCACCCACATGATCCCCACCGCCATCGTCGTCCTCGACCGGATCCCGCTCACCAGCACCGGCAAATTCGACTACAAAGCTCTGCCCGCGCCGGACCGCCCCCCGTTCCGCGCGCCGTCCACACCGCTGGAGGCCACCGTGTGCGCGGCGTTCGCGCGAACGCTCCAGCTCGAGCGTGCCGGTTGCGACGATGGCTTCTTCGCCCTCGGCGGCAACTCGCTCGCCGCGACCCAACTGGTGGCGCGGTTGGAGGAGTCCACCGGGGTGCCCGTGCCGATTCAGTGGATCTTCAGCGACCCGACACCGCAATCGCTGGCCCGCCGCATCGAGGCCCGGCTGAGCGGCTTCGAGGAACCCGACCCCCACGACGCGCTCGCCGTCCTGCTCCCCCTGCGCGCGACCGGTGCGGAGCCGCCACTGTTCTGCGTCCACCCGGCCGTCGGTTTGGCTTGGGGCTTCAGTGGACTCGTGCAGCACCTCGGTGCGGAGCGGCCCGTTCACGGGCTGCAATCCCCGGCGCTGACCGACCCCACCGCGCGGTTCGACACGCTCGACCAACTCGCCGCCCGCTACGTGCGGGAGATCCGGTCGGTCCAGCCGCACGGCCCCTATCACTTGCTCGGCTACTCATTGGGCGGCACCATCGCGCACGCGATCGCCGTGCGACTGCGCCGCGAGGGCGAACCCGTCGCCACCCTGGCGATGATGGACACGCGCGTAGTCGACGCGGGCAGCGCACAAGCTCCCCTCCCCACCCTCAGGGACCTGCTCACCGAGTTCGGCGGCGTGGCCGGTTTCCGAATTCCGGCCGACTTCACCGTCGAGGCCGCGACCGACTTGCTGCACCGGCAGGGCGGTCTCTTCACCGCCCTCACGCCCGAACATCTGGCGGTTCTGTATGGCGACTACACCCGGCTCATCGACCTCACCCGGGATCATCGACCGGCACTCTTCGACGGTGATCTGCTCTACTTCAGCGCCGCCAACGGCCACCCGGACGACGGCCCCTCTCCATCTCTCGCGTGGCAGGAGTACCTCACCGGCAGCATCTTCGAACACCGTGTTGCCGTCCCGCACGAAAGGATGACCGACCCTGAGGCGCTACATGCCATCGGATCAACCCTGACCGAGCATTTCCGCCGCACCCCCGTCCCCTCACCGGAGCCTCCGATCTCAGCAAGGACCAGCCGATGATGAACACCGACCCCATAGTCGGGACACGCTCCGGCGTCCAGCCGGTCAACCTCTTCGCTCCCGACGCGGAAACAGGCCTCGCCGACCAACCCCGGTTCGCCGAACTCCGTCGGTGGACCCGCGAATACCTGTGCCATTCCCACCCGGATCTCGGCCGGCCCGGTCCTGTCTGCCCCTACACCAGCCACGCCATCACGCACAGGTACCTGTGGGCCGCCTACTTCGATGGGCACGACATCGATATCGGGCGCATCACCGCGATCGCCGACGATCTGTACGACCTTTTCCCGGCCCTGCCACCGCGGGAGGCGCCCGAGTCGCTGTTCAAAGCCGTTCTCGCGGTCTTTCCCGACCTCACCGACTACCCCTCGATCGACGCGGTGCAACGACAACAGAAAACCAAATTCGTCGACAAAGGTCTGATGATCGGGCAGTTCTATCCGGGCTGCACCTACCCCGGACTGCACAATCCGGCGTTCCCGGCGCTCGACGCGCCCCTGCCCATCCTCGCGGTACGCCACATGGCCCCTACCGACTATCCGTTCCTCGTCGCGCGCCACGAATGGATCGACACCTACCTCAGGCTCTTCGCCCCTACCATTCCCGGATTCGTCGCCACGGCCATGTCCGTCAGACTCGAACAGGCGATCGACGCCCAGAAAGACATTTCGTGAGTCGGTGGTGTGGGCGGTGCGGACCCGGTGACCACCGCCGAGCCGGTCCCGGCGACCGGCTGGACAGCGCTCAGTCCGCCACCAGTTCCACCGGGACCGCGAAGACGTCGACCATGGCTCCGTTGCGCAGCACGGTGACCGGCAGTTGCACGCCGATCGACTCGGCGAACAGCTGCCGCTGAATCCCCTGCGCGTCACGCACTTGCGACCGCGCCACGCTCAGCACCAGATCGCCGCGGCGCAGCCCGGCCAGCTCGGCGGGGCCGCCACGGACCACCTCCACGATGCGCACCCCGGCGGCCTGCCCGGTGCGCGCGGCGACCGGCTCGGGCAGGGGCGCTGGCACACCGACCAAGCCGAGGTATGCGCGCCGGACGCGCCCCTCGGTGTGCAGCGTGCCGATGATCCGGCGCGTCGTCGCGTTGATCGGGATGGCGAGGCCGAGCCCGATGCCCGCGACCGCGGTGTTGACGCCGACCACCCGGCCGGCCGAGTCCGACAGCGCGCCACCGGAATTTCCGGGGTTGAGCGCGGCGTCGGTCTGGATCACGTCCTCGATCACGCGGCCGGCGCGGCGGGATGCCACCGGAACCGCGCGCCCGAGCGCGCTCACCACGCCTGCGGTGACCGAACCCGCCAGGCCGAGCGGACTTCCGACCGCCACCACCAGCTGGCCGACCACCAACTGGTCGGCATCTCCGAGCGGCACCGCGTCCGGCGCGCCGCCGCGTGCGCGCAACACCGCGAGATCCGATAGGGGATCCACCCCGACGACGTGGAAGCGGGATTCCACCCCGTCGGCGAAGACCACCTCACCCTCGCGGGCCGCGCCGACGACGTGCGCGTTCGTCAACAGGAACCCGTCGTCGGTGAAGACCACCGCCGATCCGCTCCCCCGCCTGGTCCGCACGCTGGCCACGTGCGGCGTCACCGACGCCGCCACCGCGATCACCGTGCGGGAGTAGGCATCCATCGCGGCGTTGTCCACGCCGACCACCACCCTGTTCGCCGGAATTGCACTACTGCGTCCAGGATGCCCTCGCGCCGCGGACGACGCACGGTGTTCGCCGCAGGCGCAACCTGGGCCGCGGGTGCGCCGGGCGTGTCGCCGGGATACGGATCGCAGGTCCGGCACCGGGCGCTACGCCGTGGGCACCCGGTCGAGGAAACCGTGCACACTCGTGATCCGATCGTCGGCTCCGAGGGAGATCACGTCCGAACCCGCGACCGGGGCGCTGCCGTCGGTCGCGGAGACCAGCTCCCAGGAGAAGCGGGCGATGTCGTGGTGACCGTCGACCGCGCCGAGGCGACGGAACTCGAACCCGGGGAACTGCGCCTGCACGCCCCCGATGGCCGCCGCCAGCTGGGCGTGCCCGCGCACCTCCGCGAGCGGATCGGTGTACGCGCCGTCCTCGACCCACGCGGCCGCCACCGCCGCGGCCCTGGCGTCCTCGTCGGTGGCGTTCCACGCGGCGAAGTACCGATCGACCGCTTCCTCGTAGCGCGACATAATGAATCCTCCTGTGCGGTAATGATTTTCGGCAACCGTTCGGGTCTTCCGATCGGCTGTCTCCAACCTTGCCGCGCCGCGCGCCCAGAGTCGATTACGCGCGAGGTAATGATCGCCGGATAAGCGCGCGCCCGAGGGCTCAGCGCAGTAGGCCCCGCTTCTCGAGATAGGCCGATGGAATCACCGCCGCCGCCAGAGCCAGCAGCACGGTGATCAAAAGGCTCAGCTGCCAGGGCAATTCGGCGATGTCGAGCAGACCTGCGGCGTAGCAGCCGACGACCAGAACGGGCGGCAGGACGACCGCGGTGGTGACGGTGAACACCTTGACGATCTCGCTCTGCCGCACGTTCAGGCAGATCGTCACGGATTGCTGCAAGAAGCGGACGTTGTCGTACGCCGAGCCCGCATACTGCCCCACCCCGTCGATGTCGGCGAGCAGGATGCCGATCGCCTCGTCGAGTTCCGCCTTCGCCGACGACGTGTCGGCCATCAGATGCCGCGCGGCGCGGGCCAGCTGCCGCTGGGTCTCCTGAGTGCGCGAGACGACGCGTTCGGTCGCGTTCATCCGCGACATCACGCCGCGCAGGTCGGCGAGCTCGATCTCGCGCCGGTCCCGGCCCGTGATCGTCCGCTCGATCTCGTCGCGCAACGCCTCCATGGCGTCACCCGCATGATGTAGCACCCGCTCCGACGCCTCGTTCAGTGCCCACAGCAGCGCGTACATCACGCCGTGCGCGGAGCCGGCGAGCGCCGGGTCGCGCCGCATCTTCGCGACCGCTTTGTCGAAGGGGACGAAATGCTCGGACGGCTGCAGCGTCACGAGGAATTCACCGCCAAGGGCGAAGACGATCGTCTCCTGTTCGATGTTCTCGCCACGCTGGAATCCGGCCGTCACCGGAAAGTAGCGAAAGCTGTCGGTCTCCAGGACCTGATCGCGTGCGGACGTGAAGTCGATGCCGAGCCGTTCCCGCAGCACCGCCGCGGTGTCGGCGTCGTCGGCGGCGAGCGGAATCCAATGCTGCTGGAGCACTTCGGTATCGAAGTGGTCGGCGGTCACGGCACTGAGAAAGGTCGTCATCGACTACCACTGCCCGCGGAAGGAGCGCACCGCGGATCCGGCCTGCTGTCGCCGTTCCGGATCTGTTGTGCGAGGCGATGTTTCGGCCTTCTCTGGCAATGTGGCCATAGTGGATGCTCCAATACTTGCTATCGTGCGGGGCTGGCGCACTCCTCCGGTACCGAGGACGCACGCAGGGGCGAGCAGCGACGTGATCGGGCGGCGCCGCGGGTCGGGGGCCACGTATCGGCCGAACCCGGACGCGCCGCTCTTACGCGCCGGAGAGATGACGAAGGTTGCGGTCCGTACCGTGTCGGCCGATAGGCGCCGTTGCCCGGCGGGCGATCACGCACGCGGATCAACGACGCGCCGGCGCAACCTGTTTCGCGAGAGCGGCCCGGCTGTAGACGTCGATACTGTCATCCGGCATCTGCCGCTCACCTCGCTTCGTCGGTCGACCGGCGCACGAATTGCGCCATCCATCATTAGAAACCCGCCCATCGGGGTACGTCAATCAGTTGCGCAAGTGTTCGACAGCGCGCCACCGGATGGAAATCCAACGGCAGCAGGGGAAGCCGGACGACCGCGAACGACAGCGGTTTCCGGCGCCGAGCAGCCCAGGCCGTCGGCGGCGGCCACCTGATTGCACTGCCGGTCACGGCCGTGCCACCCTACCGGCTCGCCGCCACCGCGACGTCACTCCGCCACATCCACCCCGTACCGGCGCGCCAGCACCGCGAGATCCGTCGGATAACCCTGGCCCACCGCACGCAACCGCCAGACGTCGCCACGCAGGTAGACCTCGGCGAGCACCAACGTCCGTTCCTCGGTGGCCGCGTCCATCGTCGCGCGCGCGACAACGCCTGCCTCCGCGCCCGGCATCGCCTCGACCTCGATCGCGCCGACATCACCGAAGGTGGCCTCCGCGTCGTCCAACGCGGCGGCCAGCACGATCCGGCGGCAATATCGCGGCAGCTGATCCAGCCGTATCGCGTCGGACTGCTCGTCGGGCCCCTCGGCGACGAGACGCACGCCCCGCGTCTCGGGCTGGTTGTAGAAGACGAAGTCGTCGTCGCCCGCCACCTGCTCGTCACCGTCGACGAGGAACGCGACCAGGTCAACCGCCCCGCTGCCGCTGTAGGCCCACGACGCCCGGATCGTCCAATCGATGCCGAAGTCGTCGATCGGTAGATCGATCACCTGACCACGAATCAGCGCAAGAGGCTCGGCGCCCGCGCGACGCGATGCCGGCGACGCGTCGGAAGGCTGCGGCGCCGAGAGCAATTCGGCGCCGTGCACCGGGATGCCGAGTTCGGCGGCCCGTACGCAGCGCCGGTCGGCGTGCCCTCCGGTCAGCGCGAGCACGTCGGTTACCCGCCCGGACATGTTCACGGCCGCGGAGCCGCCGAGCTCGGCGATCCGTGACCGGACTGCGGCGGCACCGCCATGCGTTCCACCGAGCACCAGCACCCGGCGTCCCGCCAAGGGGCCACCGGGTGCAACCGGCACACGCGACGGTCGACGACGTGTCGAAGAAGTTCGCGCCACCTGATCGCCCTTGCGCTCACCCGGCTCGACACGCTCCAGCAACAACAGGAATCTGTTCTCGCTGACGATCGGGGTGCCGACCTCGACGGCTTTGCGAGCCTTGCCGCTGGTCGAATTCGGCGCGTTGGTGACGAGCACACTGGTGCGACCGCTCACCGCGCTGGTCACCTCTAGTCCGGCCGCTTCGGCACGGGCGACCAGGACGTCCCGATCGGTCGCGGTATCGCCGGTGAAGGCCACTTTCATTCCCTGGACGAGAGCGCCACCGGTCTCGAACCGGCCCGGATACGTGTAAGGACACGGTGTTTTCGGGCCCGTCCGCTCGGTCGGCAGACCCCACGCGCTCTGGTAGTTCTCCTTCGGCGGGCAGCGCAGCAGAGGCGGCGTGATGCCGAGCCGCGCCGCATCGGCGATCAGCGCTCTGAGCACACCGGCCAGGACGCGAGTGTCGTCCAACGCGTCGTGCGCTTTCGAACGTGAAATCCCGTAATAGGCGGCGAGCGTGCCGAGTTTGCAATCCGGCGTCGGCGGCGCGACCCGCCGCGCGAGGGCAAGCGTGCACAATCGGCGACCCACCGGCAGATCGGCGCCGGTCCTGCCGAATTCGCTGGCGAGGAACCGGTAGTCGAAGTGCGCGTTGTGCGCGACCATCACCCGGCCGGCCAGCAGGGCCGAAAGAGGTTCGCGCACATGCTCGAATCGCGGTGAGCCGCGCAGGATCTCGGCCGTCAGGCCATGGATGTGCACCGGCCCCGGGTCGCAGCCCGGATCGACCAGCGTATGGAATTCATGGACGACCTGGCCGTCGGCGTCCAGGACCAATGCCGCCACCGAAAGCACCCGATGCTCTTCGGCCCGCAGACCCGAGGTCTCCACGTCGACAACGGTGTAGGCGCCGAAACCCGCCGTTGAAGGCGCTTGGCGCACAATCGCATTCCCTTGCACGGCCAACTCATCGTGACCACGGTCCCGAACGTTGCATTGATCGCACCTCGAATTCCGGATACGCCGCACTCACCATGGACGAGGTCGCCGCACGGGCCGGGACCGACACGAACGCCATCTGCCGACGCCGGCCCCATGGCCGGCCCTCCTGGGCCGCGCGATCGCACGAGGTGAAGCCGTCCCCAAAGCCCTGCATCCGCGGGTGCCACCGTGGCCCTGGTCCTACTCCGCAACGAGTTCGTGGTCCGCGGGACGCCGCGCTACGGGTTCGCGGCGCCGCAGATCGGCAACTCCAGCAGCGCGCTGTGAGCGCGTTGCGGCACCGAGGTGCCCAGGATGAGTTGATGTTCACGACGGCGCTGGCGCCGTGGTCGGCTACCGACTCCGCACGACATGCCCGACAGATCTTCACCGCCGACGCTCCGGGTGCCTGACCGCACCGGAAGCCGGCCACAGTCCCCACCCGTTGCTGAAGTGGTCAGACGTCCAGCTCGAGCCGTCGCGGGTTCGGCCGCCTCGCCCCCTCCGGCGCCTTCCGCAGGTCGGCCGGACAGCGGGCGGCTCAGCCGTTCGCGCTGGACAGCGAAGGCGTCCGCGGCCGAACCCGCTCGCGCGGCGCATCGCCGGGTGCCGTGATCACCGAACCCGCCAGTAGGGTTGACCACGGCGTTGCCAGGCCGGATGCTCTTGGTTGGCCGAACAGCTCGAAACCGGACATTCGAACGATCTTCATCGTCGTAGCGCCGAGTTGTGGCGGCGACGACGCCGGTGCGGACCCGCCCCGGTGTCCGGTACTCGAGGGGAGATTCGCGTGACCTACCGCCTGACCGATATCGATTGCGTGAGTGCCCGTGGGCACTCCGCGCTAGGGGGAACCCTCGCGATACAGGCGGTCTGGCGCTACGCCCGTGCGGTGGATCTGGCGGCGCTCGAGCATTTCCACGAGGCGTTGCGGCACGGCAGGCTGGGTAGAGCGGTCGCGCCCGCGATGATCCCCGCCGCCGGGGACCGGTGGACCACCCGAGTCGAATTCAGCCCGCTCGAGGTCGCCGAGGAGCCCATTCCCTCGGGCGATCTGGAGGCCTGGATCGCCGAACAAGGAAATGCCGAGTTGCGTACCTTCGGCGGGCCCGCGTGGCGGTTGGCGGCGACCCACCTCGACAACGGGGAAAGCGTGGTGTCGCTGCTGGTTTCCCACACGCTCGCGGACGGCCACGCGTTCTGCACGGCGGTCACGGACGCCGTCGCGGACAAGCGACTCGACTTGTCCTACCGCACAGATGAATTCGGCCGGATACGCCTGCTCGCCGGTGATCTCCGCGATGCCGCGCGGCGAGCCAGGTCGTTACCCTCCGCCGCCGGTTTGGCGCTGCGGTTGGCCGTCACCGGGCGCGGCGGCGGGACCGGGACCGTCGGCGACGCGCCGGACTTCCGGCTTCCGACCGTCACCGCGACGGTCCCGGCGCAGCTGTGGCATGCGGCGGCACGGGCCCGAGGCGGAACCGGCACCACCCTGGCGGTGGCGATGATGACCGCCATCGCGACGGAGGTCGGCCGCACCGACGAAGAGGGCCGGGTGCGCATGATGATGCCGGTCAGCACCCGCACCGCCGACGATCTTCGGGCGAACGCTCTGACCTCCATCGCCTTCGAAGTGGACGTGCACGACGGCGCACCGGCCGATCTCGCTCCGCTGCGCGCGGTGATGAAGGAAAAGCTCACCGCGGCCGCGGCCAGCGGGCAGGACGTCCCGCCGCTGATCCCGGTCGCGGTGGCGCTGCCGCGCGGACGGTATGCCCGGCTGGCCCGCCAAGCCGCCACCGACCCCGCCTCCACGGTGTGCTCCAGCCTCGGCAAGCTCGACCCCGAAATCCTGCGCATCGACGGCAGCCCGGCCTCGGCGATGATGATCGGCCTGGTCAATCAGAGCCTCGACGCGCGGAGCGTCGTGACCGAACGCGGTGGCAATCTGTACGTCGCGCTGGTCGAGGCCGCGGAGAAGATCACGATGCGCGTCATGGGGTTCCACCCGCCTGCCCTGCTGGACACCGAGCAGCTCACCGAGCTGGTGCGGTCCGCGCTCGCCGAGTACGAGCTCTCGGCGACCTTCTGGTAGCACCTCGGCTTGTCACCGCCATGTGGCACGATCGCGTAAGTGACCAGCCGACCCGCCGCCACGCAGCACCTGCACGACCTCGCGCGGCTGCGCCGCGTTCGCGACCGCATCGATCGCGAGTACGCGCAGCCGCTGGACGTGGAGGCGCTCGCGCGCGACGCGCACATGTCGGCCGGGCACCTCAGCCGCCAGTTCCGGCTCGCCTACGGCGAATCGCCGTACTCCTACCTGATGACGCGGCGCATCGAACGAGCGATGTCGCTGCTGCGGCGGGGCGACCTCAGCGTCACCGAGGTGTGCTTCGCGGTCGGCTGCTCGTCGCTGGGCACCTTCAGCACCCGCTTCACCGAGTTGGTCGGTGTGCCGCCGAGCGTCTACCGGCGCGAGGCGGCGCGCGCCACGGCGGGGATCCCCTCGTGCGTGTCGAAACAGGTGACCAGACCGATCAGGAATCGAGAAGCACCGGTTACCGAGCCGCAATTAGCCTGACTGCCATGGACATCACCATTCACGCGAGCTTCCTGCCGCACGACGACGCGGACGCGGCCCTCGCCTTCTACCGCGACATCCTCGGCTTCGAGGTCCGCAACGACGTCGGGTACGAAGGGATGCGCTGGCTCACCGTCGGCCCCGCCGGCCAGCCGGAAACATCCATCGTCCTGCATCCGCCGGGCGCAGATCCCGGCATCACCGACGACGAGCGCCGCACCATCACCGAGATGATGGCGAAGGGCACCTATGGCGGCATCCTGCTGGCAACCAAGGATCTGGATGGCGCTTTCGAACGGCTGGCGGCCAACGACGCGGAGATCGTCCAGGAGCCGACCGAGCAGCCGTACGGGGTGCGCGACTGCGCCGTCCGCGATCCCGCGGGCAACCTGATCCGCATCCAGCAGCTGCGCTGACCGCCCGGCGCGAACCGATCGAACCGAGCCCGGCGACGCCGGCCGCGCAGGCGGCCCCGCCCGACAGATGGAGACACGATGAGCACGGCCACGACGACGGACACGCAGTCGCCCGCGCCGCACGCCGCGGACAGCCACGATTTGATCCGCGTGCACGGAGCGCGCGAGAACAACCTCAAGGATGTCAGCATCGAGATTCCGAAGCGAAGGCTGACGGTGTTCACCGGCGTCTCCGGCTCGGGCAAGAGCTCACTGGTGTTCAGCACGATCGCCGCGGAGTCGCAGCGGCTGATCAACGAGACCTACAGCGCGTTCGTCCAGGGCTTCATGCCGACGCTGGCACGGCCCGAGGTCGACGTGCTCGAGGGGCTGACCACCGCGATCATCGTCGATCAGCAACGGATGGGTTCCGACCCGCGCTCCACGGTCGGCACCGCCACCGACGCCAATGCCATGCTGCGCATTCTCTTCAGCAGGCTCGGAAAGCCGCACATCGGCTCGCCCCAGGCTTTCTCCTTCAACGTCGCCTCGATCAGCGGGGCGGGCGCGGTCACGACCGAACGTTCCGGAAGGACCGTGAAGGAGCGCCGCAGCTTCAGCATCACCGGCGGGATGTGCCCGCGCTGCGAGGGCCGGGGCTCGGTGTCCGATATCGACCTCACCCAGCTCTACGACGATTCCAAGTCGCTCGCCGAAGGCGCGTTCACCATCCCGGGCTGGAAGTCGGACAGCTTCTGGACGGTGCGGGTCTACGCGGAGTCGGGTTTCGTCGATCCGAACAAGCCGATCCGCAAGTACACCAAGAGGGAGATGCAGGACTTCCTCTACAAAGAGCCCACCAAGGTGAAGATCGAGGGGGTCAATCTCACTTACGAGGGGCTGATCCCCAAGATCCAGAAGTCGTTCCTGTCCAAGGACCGGGAGGCGATGCAGCCGCACATCCGGGCGTTCGTGGACCGCGCGGTCACCTTCACGACCTGTCCCGAGTGCGACGGCACCCGGCTCACCGAGGCGGCGCGCTCGTCGAAGATCGCGGGGATCAGCATCGCCGACGCCTGCGCGATGCAGATCAGCGACCTCGCCGAATGGGTCGGCGGCCTCAGCGAGCCGTCGGTGGCGCCGCTGCTGGGCGCGCTGCGGCACACTCTCGACTCGTTCGTGGAGATCGGGTTGGGCTACCTCTCGCTGGACCGGCCCTCCGGCACACTGTCGGGCGGTGAGGCCCAGCGCACCAAGATGATCCGCCACCTCGGCTCCTCGCTCACCGACGTCACCTACGTCTTCGACGAGCCGACCATCGGCCTGCATCCCCATGACATCCAGCGGATGAACAACCTGCTGCTGCGGCTGCGGGACAAGGGAAACACGGTGCTCGTCGTGGAGCACAAGCCGGAGACGATCGTGATCGCCGACCATGTCGTCGACCTCGGTCCGGGAGCGGGCACGGCGGGCGGCACCGTCTGCTTCGAGGGCAGCATCGAGGGGCTGCGGGCCAGCGGCACTGTCACCGGCCATCATTTCGACGACCGGGCCGCGCTCAAGGCCACCGTGCGCGAGCCGAGCGGCAAGCTCGAGATCCGCGGCGCGAAAGCGAACAACCTGCGCGATGTCGACGTCGACGTTCCGCTGGGTGTGCTCGTCGCCATCACCGGCGTGGCGGGGTCCGGCAAGAGCTCGCTGGTGCACGGGTCGATCCCCGCGGGCGAAGGCGTGGTCGCGGTGGATCAGGCGCCCATCCGCGGCTCGCGGCGCAGTAATCCGGCGACCTACACCGGATTGCTCGAGCCGATCCGCAAGGCGTTCGCCAAGGCCAACGGGGTGAAGCCCGCGCTGTTCAGCGCCAATTCCGAAGGAGCGTGCCCCACCTGCAACGGCGCGGGCGTCGTCTACACCGACTTGGGGATGATGGCAGGTGTCGCCACCACTTGCGAGGAGTGCGAGGGCAAGCGATACCAGGCGTCGGTGCTGGAATACCACCTCGGCGGCCGCGACATCAGCGAAGTGCTCGCGATGTCGGTGCTCGAGGCCGAGGAGTTCTTCGGCACCGAGGCCGCCCGCACCCCGGCCGCGCACGCCATCCTGAGCAGGCTCGCCGACGTCGGGCTGGGCTATCTCAGCCTCGGTCAGCCGCTCACCACGCTGTCCGGCGGCGAGCGGCAACGGCTCAAGCTGGCCACGCACATGGCCGAGAAGGGCGGCGTCTACGTCCTCGACGAGCCGACCACCGGCCTGCATCTCGCCGATGTCGAGCAGTTGCTCGGCCTGCTCGACCGGCTCGTCGACTCCGGCAAGTCGGTGATCGTCATCGAGCACCACCAAGCGGTCATGGCGCATGCGGACTGGATCATCGACCTCGGTCCTGGGGCGGGACACGACGGCGGCCGGGTCGTCTTCCAGGGCACTCCCGCCGACCTCGTCGCCGCCCGCTCCACTCTCACCGGCGAACATCTCGCGGCCTACGTCGGCGCCTGACCGGGCGCTCGCGAGCAGGGTGGCGGCGATCGACGCCGCTACCCTGACCCGAGAACGCGAGCCGTCAAGGCGAGCACGCCCTCCCGATGGCGTTGCGGGGAGGTCATGTCGGTGATCTCCGGACGCATGCTCGCGAAGATCGCCATGGCCAGGAACTCCGCGTCGGCATCCGGGACGACCTGGGCGATCAACTCCGCCAGCAGCGCCCGCCACGGCGCCCAGGTCTCGGACCGACAGCCGTCGGGCAGGGCGCGCGTCAACGGTTGCAACTCGACCACCGTGAGGTCGAACACCGTGGCGACGAACGTCTGTATCCGCTCGTCCACCGGCACGGCGGGATCCGCGGCGAGGTCGCGGACGGCCGCCCAAGCCCGGCCGGTCCGGTCGTCGAACAGCGCGCGAATCAGCCCTTCGCGGTCGGTGAATCGGCGGAACAGCGTGCCCTTCCCGACTCCGGCGGCTGCCGCGATCTCGTCCATGCAGACGTTGTCGCGCTGCTCATCGCAGATCAGACGCCCGGCTACGGCGAGAATCGCGGCCCGGTTGCGTTCGGCGTCGGCGCGCATCGCTGACCTCTCCAGTTGACATAAGCGGACCCGTAGTCCGTATCATAGCGGCACGCTAAACGGACCGACAGTCCGCATTCGGAAAGGTGGATCCCATGCGCGCAGTTCGCTATCACGAGTACGGCGGCCCGGAAGTGCTGCGAGTCGAGGAGGTCGACGATCCCACGCCGGGCGAGGGCGAGCTGCTCGTCCGGGCCACGGCCACCGGAGTCAACTACTTCGAGGTGCAGGTGCGCGCCGGGGTGACCCCGGATCCGCTCGGCCTGCCGCTGCCGCACACGCCCGGCATCGAAGTAGCCGGGACGGTGGCCGCGGTCGGTCCCGGCGTCGAGACCCGCCGCATCGGCGAACGAGTGGTCGGCACGGTCGCCTCCGGCAGTTACGCGGAACTGGTGCGTATTCCGGCGGCGGCGGCCGTACCGCTCGACGATCGCCTCGGCGAGCATCAAGCCCTCGCGCTGCTCGGCCAGGGCGCGACGGCCGTGGGATTGATCGAAGCCGCGGAGATCGGGCCCGAGGACACGGTTCTGGTGGAGGCGGCAGGCGGAGGAATCGGAACCCTGTTGATCCAGTTGGCCAAACGAGCCGGAGCCCGGGTCGTCGCCGGTGCGAGCGGGGCCGCGAAGCGGCAGCTGGCCGCCGACCTCGGCGCCGATGCCACCGTGGACTACACGCGACCGGGATGGACCGAGGAGGCCGGTCCGGTGTCGGTCGTGCTCGAGACCGTCGGCGGACAGACGGCTCGGGAGGCTTACAGCCTGCTCACGAAACCGCGCGCCCGCATGGTGGTCTTCGGCTCGGCCAGCGGCGTCGCGGTCGAGATCAGCTCGGAGCAACTCCTACCGGTCGGCGCCTCGCTGATTCCCTTCAGCCTCGGATATCGCCCGCAACGGTGGCCGGAGCTGGCCCGCCGAGCCGAGGACCTCACGGTGCGCGGTGAACTCACCCCTGTCATCGGCACGGTGCTGCCCCTGGCCGAAGCGGCGACCGCCCATCGGGCGTTCGAAGACCGCACGGCCATCGGGAAGACCATCCTCACCCCCTGACCGCGCATCGGAAACGTGCGGCCATCGAGCTCGTACGGCTCACGGCAAGGTACGCCGACCGGCCGACGGGCGACAGCATCCGCACCGGTGGCGATGCCGCCGGTGAAATGCCGTCGCGGTGCCCCCGAAATTCCCGCGCGGCGCGTCAATCCCAGCTGTCGATCTTGACGTCGTGGGGATGCGGAGCGCCCTTCTCGGTTTCGATCAGCGATTTCAGGCTCAGCAGGTAGACCGCCCACTTGGTGCTGCAGTGATGCATGAAGTCCACCGGCTCCTTCCACCCCCGGTGCGCGAAGAGCACGGTGGTGTAGTCGCCCGCCTGCTCGAGGCTCCAGTCCACCTGGGTCCCGATCCACTCATCAGGCCCGCCGACCACCTCCCACAGCACTCGCTTTCCCGGGTCGAGCTCGCGCACCCGCATGTCGAATCCACCTGCCGCGAAGCGGAATTCGAGCAAGCCGCCGAGCTCGCCGCCGTCCCCCTGGGTATCGGCCGTCCACCACCCGGCGAGCCCCTCGGCGGTGGTCAAGGCGGCGTAGACCTCGTCCACCGGCGACTTGATGCCCACTTTGTGCAGAATGTCCACCATTTCGATTCCTCTTTCCATTGTTCTCGTAACCGCGTGATCTCACTGCTGGTCTTGTCTGCGCTGAATCGCCTCCGCGATGCGCTTGATACGCCGGAGCCTGGCGTCCCACGCCGCCCCGACCGCGGACAACTGAGCGACCGCGCGCGCGAGTTGCGCCTCGTCCACCCGGTACCGCCGCTCCCGCCCGGCGGGCGTGCCGTGCACCAAACCGACGCGGTCGAGCACGCCGAGATGTTTGGCGACCGCCTGCCGCGTGACGGGCAGCCGCTCACTGAGGCTGGTGGCCGTGCCGTTCCCCTCCGCGAGGAGCAGATCGAGCATCCGCCTGCGCATCGGGTCCCCGATGGCGGACCACAGGTCGTCGTCGACTGCGGCGGTCACGGCGTCGACACCAGCCGCACGATGTACTCCCCGAGGCGGGGGACGAAGGTGTCCCATCCCACGCTGTGGTCGCGGTACTGCTCCTCGAGTTTCGCCACCTCCCAACCCATTTCCCGGAACCCCGTCTCGGTGAGCCGGATCCTGGTGCCCGCGCCCGACGGGGTGAGTTCGAAAGTGACCAGCAGCGAGCCGGCGGAATCGTCGATCGCGCCGCCCGGATAGCACCAGCGGAACGAGAACAATCGCGGCGGCTCGGCCCGCACCACCCTGATCGGGACGACATCGACGCGGTCGCCCCAGACGAGTTCGCCGACCGCACCGGGCGCCGCATCGAACTCGGCGTCGTCGCTCCACCATTCCGAGATGTGCTCCGGGCTGCTGACGACCTCGAAGACCACCTCGGGCGAGGCGTCGACGTGTATCTCGCGTTCGATGCTGCCGTACTCCATATCCACGACCTCCATATGCAACGTTTGGTTGCGCTTGACGTTAGTCGACCACCGGGCATAGCGCAACCATTGGTTGCATATGCGCCGCCGTCGCCGATGCCGGACCTCGCCGCCGCACACCTCGCGCCGACCGACGCCATGGCGGTATCCCCTGCCCGGCAATGGCTTCAGCAACTGAGACATGCCGCGCCCACCCGCCGATTCGGCGCATCAGCAACTTTTCAGCAATCTCGCATCGCTACGATAGCCGCGTGCTGCGCGGAGTGCGGACGAATCGGCGATCAGAAGATCCGGCGACCACAAATCGTCGCGACCGCGGGCGCCGCCGAGCTGCCATGCGGGAGCCGGGATCGACACATCGCCCTGTCAACCCGTAGCCGCCACGCTCACGGCGATCACTGTCACCGCCCGCACCGACGATCGTCTTCATCGGCGTCCCTTTCGAATTCCCGGCAACTGGCAGTCGGCGTCTCGAGAATTCCTTTGCAACATCGGTTCTCGTGGCAGGTGTCGGCTCAACGACCTCTCGCCGAGCCCTGGGTCTCGCCGACACCGCGGCAGTCCGCTGTGCGTCCACGTTTGTGTGCGCGGTGATCGGTAATGTCGGACGAGTGAGTAGCTGGGTGCGCCGGAAGTTTCACGGCATAGGACGAATCGATCGAGCGATCGGCGGCGCGGTCGCCGAACTGCCTGCCTCGGTGGTCGACCATGGATTGCTGCGGCTCACCGGCAGCGCGAACTTCAGCGGACTCTGGCTGGTTCTCGCGACGCTGCTCGCCTCCCGCCAAGGCGCGCCGCGGCGGGCCGCGCTGCGCGGCGTCGTCTCCGTCGCCGGAGCCAGTCTCGTCGTCAACGTGGGCCTCAAATCGCTGATCGCCCGGCGCAGGCCTGCCGCCGAACTCCTGCCGGTGCACCGGCGACTCGTTCCGACTCCGCGCTCCTCCTCCTTCCCCTCGGGACACAGCGCTTGCGCCGCGGCATTCGCCACCGCTGTCGCTCTGGAAAGTCCCCGTACCGCACTGGCTGTCGCCCCGCTGGCCGCCACCGTCGCCTACTCTCGGGTGCACACCGGTGTGCACTGGAGTTCCGATGTGCTCGTCGGAGCGGCCGTGGGTTCCGGTGTCGCCCTGGCCACGCGACGCTGGTGGCCGGTACGCGAATCCGATGAGGCGCAGGCCCGCCCGGTTCGCGAAGTGCCCGCGCTGGTGGAGGGCAAAGGCCTGGTGGTCATGGTGAATCCGGTGTCCGGTGACCCGAATTACGATCCCACCGACGACGTGGTCGCGGCCCTGCCCGCCGCCACCGTGCTGCGCACGCAGCCCGATCTGGACTGTGCCGACCAGCTCGAGCGGGCCATCGCCGAGCACGGTGAACCGGTGCTTGCGGTCGGCGTCGCCGGTGGTGACGGCACGGTGGCCGCGGTGGCCGCGGTCGCGTTGCGCCACGAGCTGCCGCTGGTCGTCATCCCCACCGGCACGCTCAACCACTTCGCCCGCGATCTCGGCGTCTACGACCTGCGCGAAGTAATCGATGCCACCGGTGTCGGCGAGGCGGTGGCGGTGGACATCGCCGGCGTCGAATGCGAGGACGACACCGGTTCCCGCACCCGGCATCTGATCAACACCGCCAGCCTCGGCGCCTATCCGGACCTGGTGCAGCTGCGCGAGAAGTGGCAGTCACGCTGGGGCAAATGGCCCGCCTTCGCCGCCGCGCTCGTGGTGACCCTGCACCGGGCCGAGCCGATCGAGATCTGCCTGGACGGACGCTGGCAGCGGGTGTGGTTCCTGTTCGTCGGCAACGGTCCCTACCACCCGCACGGCGCGGTGCCCGCCTTCCGTGACCGGCTCGACGCCGGACTACTCGATATCCGCTGGCTGCGCGCCGATCTGCGCTGGTCGCGCACCCGCGCCGTACTCGCGCTGTTGCTGGCGGCGATCGGCCACAGCAAGGTCTACGGCGAACGCCAGTTGCCCGAACTCTTCGTGCAGCTACCCACGCCGGAGGCGCTGGCGACCGATGGCGAGGTGGTCGGCAAGGCCACCCGACTGCACTTCCGCATCGCCGGGCAACTCGCGGTCTACCGCCGTGACGAATCCAATCCGCTCTGGGCCGACCGCAGCCGCCCGCATCACCGCCGAGCTCCCTGGCTGCGGGACGTCTTCCGAGCCGAGCTACCGTTTCAGCGGCGAGCGGGCGAAGACTGAGCGCGCTACTTCATCAAGCGCAGCAACCCGAGGTTCGGCTCGAGCGCGCCGTCCTGCCCCAGCGCCAGGAAGTCCGCCTCGACCGCCTCGCGCTCCAGCACCCCGGCCCGCACCGCGTGGTAACGCACCACCGACCAGAGGAAGACATCGAGGTCGTCGAAACGAGTGCCCTCCTCGACCACTTTCTCCTCGTGGAACCAGATCGCGACCTGCCCGTTGCTGAGCACCACGTACAGGTTGCCGCCGCCGTCCGCGCCGATCGAGTACACGTCGCCGTCGGTGAGCTCGGTCTCGTAGTCGGAATCCAGTATGCCGCAGTTATTTCCGGCGAAGTCGAAACCGTAGGACCAGTCGTGGACATCCAGGAACTGCGGCATCCGCCCGGACCGCACCCGGCGATCGAAAGCCGCCAGCGCCGCCGCGGACGCGGGCGCCAGCCGGTCGAGGAAGGGCGCCACCGGCCGGGTCTCTTCCGGCACGGTGACCGGCGGCCGATCGGCGAACCATCTGGCCAGGTCGGCGTCGAGGTCGCGCTCGACGTATCCGGCCAAGTCGTCACGAGTAAGTGTCACCGCCGAATCGTAAGCGTCGTCAATGACATTCACTGAACACCGGATCGTCCAGCCCATCGCCGGCAGCTTGCGAAATCATCGCTACCGCGCTGCCTCGGGGCTGATCGCCGGGCGGCGATAAGCTCTTGGAGCTATGGCACTCAGCGCGACATTGCACAACTTCGCCGTCCAGTTGGCCGACGTCGATCGGGGCGTCTACCAGGAGCTGGAGTTGCGGGTGGCGCGGCACCCGTCCGAATCCGCGGAGTTCATGCTGACCCGAGTGCTCGCCTATTGCCTCGAATACGAGGAGGGCATCGCCTTCAGTGACGGTGGGGTCTCCTCCACCGACGAGCCAGCGGTGGTGGTGCGCGACCTCACCGGCCGCCTCACCGCCTGGATCGAAGTCGGCGCTCCGGACGCGGAGCGGGTGCACCGAGGCAGCAAACTCGCCGACCGGGTCGCCGTCTACACTCACCGCGACCCGGCCAAGGTGCTGGCGCAACTCCCCGGCAAGCGCATCCATCGCGCCGAAGCGATACCGCTCTACAGCTTCGATCGCGACTTCATCGATTCCGCCGTCGCCGCGACCGAACGCCGCAACACCGTGACCGTGTCCGTCACCGAGCGCCTGCTGTACCTGGACCTCAACGGCACCGCGTTGAGCGCACCGATCCACGAGCACCGGCTCACCTAGTTCTCGGATCCGTTCCTAGGTGCCACTCATCGGATCCGGCGTTCGCACTCCTCGAATTCGGCTCCAGCTCGGAGGCAGTCGTAGAGTCCGCTCTGCACGTCGCCATTGGTGGGCGGCTCGCCGCAGAGAACACCGCATCGCTGGTAGTTCGGGACGGCGCTGCCGTCGGGCCAGTGGCAGGCATCGCCGTCGCAGGTGTAGCCGCGCGTATTCGGGTCGCGAGGAATCGGATTCCGGCTGAAGGACCACACGAACGCGTCGGTGTTCTGTACCTGCGTGCAGTAGACGGTCCGGCCGTCGGCGAGGCGGCCCACCGCACCGGAATCCTGGCAGTAGTCGTTCAAGGTGACCGTGACACCGCCGTCGGACGGCAGCGGCGCGGCCGCGGAGGTCACGAACATCGCGGCCAGAAACGTCCCCGCGCCGACAACACCCGTCAGCGCCCGACGCGCCGCCTTACGCTCGCCCGGTCGAGGCATGCTTCCCTCCCTTGCTCCAGGTCCAGCGGACTATACGCCCGGCGTCCACGAGTGGCACACCATTGAGACGTCCTCGCGTACCTCGCCGCAGCCGTGCGCGACTCGCAAGGTGTTCAAGCGGGGGCGGCGAAGGGCGGGTAGTTGTCGGCGGCCGTTCGCTCGGCGGCGTCGATGTAGTCGGCAAGAGCGTCGCGGTACACGGCGGGGAGCAGTATCCGGGGCTGATCGAGGAGTTCGGCAAGCCCGGCGAGGACCGACCGATCGGTCGAACCCGTACCCGCGCCGGTCAGAACAGGAAATAGCGCTGGGCCATGGGCAATTCGGTGGCGGGTTGTTCGCGCCAGACCTCGCCGTCGATGCGGACGGTGAAAGTGTCCGGCTCGACTTCGATGCGCGGCATGGCGTCGTTGTTCGGCAGATCCGTCTTCCGCACGCCACGGACGTCGCGGACCGGAACCAGCCTCCGCTGGACCCGCAACCGGTCGGCGAGGCCGTCCTCGATCGCCTGCTCGGAGACGAAATGCAGTGAGGTCGCGGCGGCGGCCGCCGGGGCGGCGCCGAACATGGGGCGCGGCAGCACCGGCTGCGGCGTGGGGATGGAGGCGTTGGCGTCGCCCATCGCGGCCCAGGCGATCGCGCCGCCCTTGAGGACGGCATGCGGGCGGACACCGAAGAACGCCGGCTCCCACAGCACCAGATCGGCGAGCTTGCCCACCTCGACCGACCCGATCTCGTGGTCCAGGCCGTGCGCGACGGCGGGGCAGATGGTGTACTTCGCGACGTAGCGCTGGACCCGGGCGTTGTCGGCGGCGCCGTCGCCCGGCAGCGCGCCGCGGCGGCGCTTCATCACGTGCGCGGTCTGCCAGGTGCGCAGCACCACCTCCCCGATGCGGCCCATGGCCTGTGAATCGCTGCCGATCATCGAGATGGCGCCGAGATCGTGCAGCAGGTCCTCGGCCGCGATGGTGGAGGGGCGGATGCGGCTTTCGGCGAAGGCCAGATCCTCCGGGATCGACGCGCTCAGGTGGTGGCACACCATGAGCATGTCCAAGTGCTCGTCGAGGGTGTTGATCGTGTGCGGACGAGTCGGGTTGGTGGAGCTGGGCAGCACATTGGGATGGGCGGCGACGGTGATGATGTTGGGCGCGTGGCCGCCGCCCGCGCCCTCGGTGTGGTAGGCGTGGATGCCGCGGCCCGCGATCGCCGCGAGGGTGTCCTCGACGAAACCCGCCTCGTTCAACGTGTCCGAGTGCAGCGCCACCTGCACCCCCGCCGCCTCGGCCACGGTGAGGCAGGCATCGATCGCGGCGGGCGTTGAGCCCCAGTCCTCGTGCAGTTTGAAACCCGATGCGCCCGCGCGTAATTGCTCCCACATGGCCTCGGCGCTGACGGTGTTGCCCTTGCCGAGCAGCACGATGTTCACCGGCCAGCCGTCGGTGGCCTCCAGCATGCGCGCCAGATGCCACGCGCCGGGCGTCACGGTGGTCGCCTTGCTGCCCTCGGCCGGGCCGGTGCCCCCGCCGATGAGGGTGGTGATGCCGCCGCCGAGCGCCTCCTCCAACAGCTGCGGGCAGATGAAGTGCACGTGACAGTCGATCGCGCCCGCGGTGAGGATGCGGCCGTTGCCGGAGATCACCTCGGTGGACGGCCCGACGACCAGGTCCGGGTGCACCCCGGTCATGGTGTCGGGGTTGCCCGCCTTGCCGATCGCGCTGATGCGTCCGTCGCGAATACCGACGTCCGCTTTGATGATTCCCCAATGATCGATGATCACCACGCCCGTGATCACGGTGTCGGGAGCGCCCTCGGCGCGCGTCGCTCGGGACTGGCCCATGGATTCGCGCAGGACCTTGCCGCCGCCGAACACGGCTTCGTCGCCCGCGCGCCCCGGTCCCCCGCTGCGGTCCTCGGTGATCTCGATCAGCAGATCGGTGTCCGCCAGACGAATCCGGTCGCCCGTCGTCGGTCCGAACAGTTCGGCGTACCGCGCCCGGCTCAGCTCACTCATCGCGTCCTACCTCCTGAGCCCGCGTACTCCGCGCCGCCCCGTTCCGGGTCCGCATACGCACTAGCCATCGAGACGGCCCGGTGGGGTCGGGCTGATCCCGTGCACCTCGCGGGCGCCGCCCAGCGGCACCAGCCCTACCCGTTGCCCGAGACCGGGTTCGAAGCGCACCGCGGTCCCGGCCGGGATGTCGAGGCGGTGGCCGTGCGCGGCCGCGCGGTCGAACTCCAGCGCCGTGTTCGCCTGCGGGAAATGCACATGGCTGCCGACCTGCACCGGCCGGTCTCCGGTGTTGACCACGTCGAGTTCGAGGCGCCGCGCGCCCACGTTCAGTTCGATGACGCCCTCGGCGCAAAGGTATTCGCCGGGGATCACGCCGGGCCTCGGTCCGGCTCGGGGGCGCTCGCAAACCGCATACCGCCCGCCTATCCGATCGGGTGGTGCACGGTGACGAGCTTGGTGCCGTCCGGGAAGGTCGCCTCGACCTGGACGTCGGGGATCATCTCCGGCACGCCTTCCATCACGTCGTCGCGGGTGAGGACGGTCCGTCCCGAGGACATCAGGTCCGCGACGGTGCGCCCGTCCCGCGCGCCTTCCAGCACGTGGTCGGTGATCAGCGCGACCGCCTCGGGATGGTTCAGCTTGAGTCCGCGCGCCTGCCTGCGCCGGGCCAGCTCGGCGGCGTAGCTGAGCAGCAGGCGCTCCTGCTCATGCGGTGACAGTCGCATCCGGGCTCCTCACCGGTTCACAGTGACGGGTGACGCACATTCTGGCACGCCCGTTCCGCCGTCGCCGGTCGAGCGGTCAGGACCGATGCGGCAGATTCTGCAGTCGCACCTGACCGCGCGCCACGGTGCGGCCCTGCTCATCGGTGATGACGACCTGCCACAGCTGCTGCAGCCTGCCCCGATGCAGCGGCGTCGCCTCGCCTGTCAGGGTGCCCTCGCGCACCGCCCGCAGGAAATCGGTGTTGTTGTTCACGCCGACGACCGTGCCCTGGTCGCCGAACCAGACGCCGCCGGCGATGCTGGCGAGCGTCTCGACGACGGTGCAGTACACGCCGCCGTTCTGGATGCCTGCGGGCTGGTAGAGGTGCGGTTTCACGACCCACTCGCCGCGCACGCGATCGGGGCTCAGCTCGGTGTAGCGCAGGCCGATCAGGTCGGCGAAGGTGCCTTCGCTGTAAGCGTTCATCTGCTCGGGCGTGACGTCCGCCAGCGAGCCGACCTGGCGAGTCTCCTGCTGTGTCATGTATTCACTGTCGCACAGCACCCGGCGCGCAACGCCGCGGCCTCATCGCAGGCCAGGGCGGTGCCCCGCCGAAGAGATCGACACAGAGCGGCGGGCCCCACCGGAAGTGGAGCCCGCCGCGGCACGGGATCGGGGGTCACCGCAGCCCTCGGGACTCTCACGCGATCCGTACGCCGGAGATGAGTATAGGTCAGGCTTACCTAACTAAGCAAGAACCCGACCGCCGCACGGGCAGCCCGCGCTCGGCCATCGCCGCCAAGAGCGCCTGGCCACGACGCGCGCCGGTGACGGAATCGGTCCGCGCCAGATCGGGCACGTAAGCCGAAGCGCCCGCGACGGATGCACCGACGAGGGACCAGAACCGCCCGGCGCTCAAACCGGAGCAGCGAGTCAGGTTCCGCTGGACGACGGTCAGCGCGGGCTCGCAGCGATGCGCGAGCCAGACGTACATCGCCTCCGGGCACGGCAAGGCGACCACACCGGGACCGCCCGCAAGCGGATCACCGTCGATCACGCGAATCGTGGTGTCCGACAAGCCCGCCCAGTCGATTCCGCCGTCGTTGTCGGTATGGATCCAGAGGTTCTCCAAGCCCGGATCCCAGGCCCGCCCTTCCGCCACGAGCAGCGCGACCACCCGACCGGCTATCGCGTGGATCAGCGCCGTGGCAACCACCTCCGCCGCGATGCCGGCACTGATCATCTCCGCGGCATGCCGCCGGTACATGAGTTCGACGCGCCCCTCGCGCACTCCGTCCGCCAGCTGCCACCACCGTCGTTTGCCCTGCTCGGCGATCGCGGCGACGGCATAGACCCGCGGGTGCTCCGGTTGCAGCGCGCGCAGCCGGGCACAGGCGCGTCCGAACTCCGTCGTCGAGCGATGTGGCGTGGTGATGAGCTCGGTCATCGAACCTCCTCGGGGATCGGCTCCGTCGCGCGGCGCGGCGGACATTCGGCCATGCCCGTCTGTCCGCGAAGATAGGTTAGGCTTACCAGACCTAGCAACCGTATCGCTGATTTCAGGAGCAGCTCGTCGCCGTGACTTCTCTTGCCACCGTGAGGCGGCGACGTCTTTCCGGACTTCTCGTCTCGACCGTCCTGCTGCTGCTCGCCGTGCTGGCCGGCGTGGCGGTGGGCGCCCGTTCGCTCGCGCCCGGGACCGTCTACGACGCCGTGCATCATGCGCTCACCTGCCCCGGCGGACCCTTCACCTGCGCAGCCGGTTCCACCGAGGAAGAGATCGTGCGAGGGCTGCGGCTGCCGCGCACCGCGTTGGCACTGGTCTGCGGGGCGGCCTTGGGAATCGCGGGCGCGCTCGTCCAGGGCTACACCCGCAATCCGCTCGCCGACGCCGGGTTGCTCGGACTGAACGCGGGTGCGGCGTTCCTGGCCGCGTTGAGCGTGTACCTGTTCGCCTTCGCCGCGCCGGAACAATACATCTGGTTCGCGCTGGCCGGAGCGCTGATCGCGGGGGTGGCGGTGTTCGCGACCTCGTCCGTGGGCGGCGGCAAGGCGAGCCCGCTGACCCTCGTGCTCGCGGGTGCGGCGGTCACCGCGTTCCTGCAGGCCATGACCAACGCCGTCGTGCTGTTCGACGCCGCCGCGCTGGACACCTACCGGTTCTGGGTGATCGGCGCCGTCGCCGGCCGCGACGCCGCGGTGTTCTGGCAGGTACTGCCGTTCCTGGCCGCGGGCATGTTGCTGGCGGTGCTGGCGGCGCCCGGACTGAATCTGATCGGCCTCGGCGACGACGTCGCGCGTGGGCTCGGCGTGCATGTCGGCCGCAGCCGCGCGCTCGGCCTGGCGGCCGTCGTGCTGCTGGCGGGCGCGGCGACGGCGGCGGTAGGGCCGATCGCCTTCCTCGGCCTGGTCGTGCCGCATCTGGCGCGGACGATCACCGGGCCCGACCATCGCTGGCTGATTCCCTATTCCGGGCTGCTCGGCGCGTTGCTACTGCTGATCGCCGATGTGGCGGGCCGGGTGGTGGCTCGCCCCGGCGAACTGGAGGTCGGCGTAGTGGTGGCCCTGCTCGGCGTGCCGTTCTTCCTCGCGTTCGTGCGCAGGCGAAAGCTGGTGAACCTGTGACGGTCTCGCTGCGAGCCTCGAGTGCCCGCCCCGCGCTGCGCGTCGGGCCGGTGTCGACGGTGCTGCGACCGCGGATGATCCTGATCGTCGCGGTCCTGATCGCGCTGGCGCTCGCACTGTTGTGCCTGGACGTCGCGGTGGGCGAGTCCCGTCTACCGCTCGGGCGCGTGCTGGACGTCCTGACCGGCGGCGGCACCAGGGCTCAGCGGTTCATCGTGCTGGAGTCCCGGCTGCCGCGCGCGCTCACCGCGCTCGTGGTCGGCCTCGCGCTCGGGCTCGCGGGCGCTGTCACCCAGTCCATCCTGCACAACCCGCTGGCCGCGCCGGACATGCTCGGCATCACTTCGGGCGCGAGCCTGGGGGCGGTCGCGGTGCTGGTCGGCACCGGAGGCGCGAGCACCGGCCTGGCCGCTTCGGTCGGCGCGCCGGTGGCGGCCCTGGCAGGCGGGCTGCTCACCGCCGTCGCCATCTACCTGCTCGCCTGGGGACGCACCGCCACCGGCGCGTACGGCGCCACCGGGCTGCGGCTGGTGCTGATCGGCGTGGGCGTGAACGCCCTGCTGACCGCCGGGATCAGCTGGCTGCTCACCCGCGCCAGCCTGGCGGATGCCCAGCGCGTGCAGTTGTGGCTGAACGGATCGCTCAACGCGGCCGACAACGCGCGCCTGGGTCCCGCGGCGATCGCCGCGGGAATCGCCGCGCTCGTCGCGCTCGCCTCCGCCCGCACGCTCGCCGCGCTGCGCCTCGGCTCCGACACCACGCGTGCGCTCGGGGTGCGCATCCAGACCCAGCAGGCCGTCCTGATCGGAGCGGCGGTCGTGGCCGCCTCGGTGGCCACCGCCGCCGTCGGGCCGGTCGGTTTCGTCGCCCTCGCCGCGCCGCAGATCGCACGACGCCTGCTGCGCACACCGGGCGAGCCGCTGGTCGGCGCCGCGGTGACCGGCGCCATCCTGGTGGTCGGCGCGGATGTCGTGTCCCGCACGGCGTTTCCGGTCGACCTACCCCTCGGCGTCGTGACCGCGGCATTCGGCGGGCCGTTCCTGCTGTACCTGCTCGTGCGTATGAACCGGAAGGCCACGCTGTCATGACGATCGCGGACATCACCACCCCTGACGCCACGGAGCGAGCGAGCGCTCCTGCGCACCGGCTCGGCGCCGAGGCGGTCACACTCGGCTACGGCGACCGGGTGATCGTCGACGGGCTGAGCTTGACCGTCGCTCCCGGCGTCGTCACGACCGTCATCGGGCCCAACGGTTGCGGGAAGTCCACCCTGCTGCGTTCGCTCGGCCGCCTGCTGCGCCCCCGAGAAGGCCGAGTGTTGTTGGACGGCAAGGCTATTTCGACGATGAAGACCAAGGACGTCGCCCGCATCGTCGGCATGCTGCCGCAATCGCCGGTCGCCCCGGAAGGGCTCACCGTCGCCGATCTGGTCGCCCGCGGCCGCTACCCGCACCAGTCCTGGTTCCGGCAGTGGTCGGGCACCGACGAATCCGAGGTGACGACCGCGCTGGACCAAACCGGGATCGCCGACCTCGCCGGCCGCCCGCTCGATGAGCTGTCCGGCGGCCAGCGCCAGCGCGCCTGGATCTCGATGGCGCTGGCCCAGGGCACCGACATCCTGCTGCTCGACGAGCCGACCACCTATCTGGACCTGGCGCACTCCATCGAGGTGCTCGACCTGGTGGACCGGTTGCACGCCGATCTCGGCCGCACCGTCGTGATGGTGCTGCACGATCTCAATCTCGCGATCCGCTACAGCGACCAGCTGGTCGTCATGCGCGACGGACGCGTGGTCGCCGCGGGCGCCCCCGGCGAGGTGGTGTCGGTCGAGCTGCTGCGCGAAGTGTTCGACCTGGACGCGAAGGTTCTCGAGGACCCGGTGTCGGGCCGCCCGATGATCGTGCCGATCGGCGCCAGGCACGTGCGCGGAAAGGTGGGCGGACCGGCTGCCACAACGCCCGAGACCGCGCCGTATGAGAAATGACACACCAGCTATTCCATAGTTACGACACCCTGTAGTACGCATCCTCGTCGTTGAGTACCTAAAATTAGGGAATGGCAGGTCTTGGTGAACTCGAGAAAGCGGTCATGGACCAGTTGTGGTCGGCCGACGAACCACAAACGGTCCGGCAGGTGCACGAGGCGCTCGCCGCACGCCGTGAGCTCGCGTACACCACGGTGATGACCGTGCTGCAACGCCTCGCGAAGAAGAACCTCGTGGTCCAGCGGCGCGACGACCGCGCGCACCGCTACGCGCCGGTGCACACCCGCGACGAACTCGTGGCCAGCCTGATGGTCGACGCCCTGCAACAGGCCGACGCGGCGGGCAGCCGCGCCGCGGCCCTGGTGCACTTCGTGGAACAGGTCGGCAAGGACGAGGCTGCCGCTCTGCGCGAAGCACTCGCTAAGCTCGAAGCAACCGAGGACTCGGCGCCCCCGCCGCAGTAGACTCCTCGGGCGCCCTGGCCCCACAACGCAGTGAGCTGAGTCGATGAACGCAACCGCGCCGGTATTCGCCGGACTGGCATTGCTTCTCGCGGGGCCTGCCCCGGCCTTGCTCAGCCGGGCGACCTGGACCTACCGGACGCCCCGAGCAGCGCTGGTGCTCTGGCAGGCCATCGCGCTCGCAGCCGTGCTCAGCGCGTTCGGCTCCGGGTTGGCCATCGCCGCCGAGCTGCTCGTGCCCGGTCCCGACGGCCGCCCGACCACCGCGCCGACCAGGGAGATCGACGCGCTCGGCCTGCCGCTGTGGCTGGCGTACGTGTTCGTCTTCGCGCTCACGCTGCTGATCGGCGCCCGGTTGATCTACGCGATCATCCGGGTCGGCGTGCACACCCGCAGGCGGCGGTCGCGCCACCGCATGCTCGTCGACCTGCTGGACCAGAGCGGTCCGCACCGGCGCGCGGCCGACATCCGGGTGCTGGCCGCCACCGAGCCCATCGCCTACTGCCTGCCCGGCCTGCGCCAGCGCGTCGTGCTCAGCGAAGGCACTCTGACCAATCTCGCCGACGCCGAGGTCACCGCCATCGTCAGCCACGAACGTTCGCACCTGCGGGCCAGGCACGATCTCGTGCTGGAGGCGTTCACGGCCGTGCACGAGGCGTTCCCCCGGGTGGTGCGCAGCAAGGCGGCGCTCGGCTCGGTGAAACTGCTCATCGAGTTACTCGCGGACGACTCGGCGGTCAAGGTCACCGGACCGAAGCCGCTGGCCCGCGCCCTCGTCGCCTGCGCGAAGTCCACCGCGCCGCAAGGCGCGCTCGCCGCGGGCGGCCCCACCACGCTCATCCGCATCCAGCGGCTGAGCGGCCGGATCGGGGACCTGCGCATCGCCACGGCCGCCTACCTCGGCTCGGCCGCCATCCTGGTGGTGCCGACGCAGGCCGTGGCCGTACCCTGGCTCGTGGAACTGAGTCGGCTGTTCCACGGCTGACTGCCCGGCACGTATCCTGGACCTTCGGCCCGCCTCCGGTCGGCCGCATCCTCTCGCTTTACCCGGCGCGCGACATCGCCCGCGCCACCGCGCGGTGAAACCGCATCGCGCACCGTTCTCCATCCCACCGAACAGCGCGATCCGCGTGGAACGCGCCGTGCGACGAAAGGCACATCCTCCTCGTGACCCCCTCGACCACCGTCGCCGCGGCGCCCCCCGCGACCTTCGCGGGTCTGGGCCTGCCCGCCGTGCTCGTCCAGGCACTGCGACGCGACGGCATCGAGACGCCGTTTCCGATCCAGGCCGCCACGACGCCCGACGTCCTGGCAGGCAAGGACGTGCTCGGCCGCGGGCCGACCGGTTCCGGAAAGACCTTGGCCTTCGGCCTCCCGATGCTCACCCGGCTGGCCGGCGCCGCGGCCAAGCCGGGCCGCCCGCGCGGACTGGTCCTGGTGCCGACCCGCGAGCTGGCCGCACAGATCGAGCGGGCACTGGACGAACCGGCGCTTTCGCTCGGCCTGCGCGTGGCCTCGGTGGTCGGCGGCGCCCCGATCAAACGCCAAGCCGACCGGCTCGCCCGCGGCGTCGACCTGCTCATCGCCACGCCCGGACGGCTCGCCGACCTCCTCACCCAGGGATCGGCCGATCTGTCCGACGTGACGATCACCGCGCTCGACGAGGCCGACCACATGGCCGACATGGGATTCCTGCCGCAGGTGACCAAGCTGCTCGACCGCACGCCGCGCGACGGTCAGCGCCTGCTGTTCTCGGCCACGCTGGACGGCGAGGTCGACAAGCTGGTCAAGCGTTACCTGCGCTCCCCCGTCACGCATTCCACCGCACCGCCGTCGGCCTCGGTCACCACGATGTCGCATCACCTGCTCTACGTCGGCGACAAGGTGACCAAGCGGGCGGTCGCCACCGAGATCGCCGCCCGCGACGGGCTGACCATCATGTTCGTCCGTACCAAGCACGGCGCCGACCGGCTCGCCAAACAGCTGCGCGGGGCGGGCATCGCCGCGGGCGCGCTGCACGGCGGCAAGGCGCAGAACAATCGCACCCGCACCCTCGCCGCGTTCGCCGACGGCTCGGTGCCGGTGCTGGTCACGACCGACGTCGCCGCGCGCGGCATCCACGTCGACGGGATCTCCCTCGTCGTGCATGTCGATCCGCCGCCGGAGCCGAAGGCCTATCTGCACCGGGCCGGGCGCACCGCCCGCGCGGGTGAGGACGGCGTGGTCGTCACGCTGGTGATGGACGAAGAGCGCCGCGACGTCGAGTCGATGGCCCGTAAGGCGGGTGTCGAAGTGGACGGAGTCGCGGTCCGTCCCGGCGACCGCACCCTGGTCGAGATCACCGGCGCCCGCCGCCCGTCCGGAACTCCGGTGGTTCCGGCTTCCGCCGCGCCCGCGACCACCCCGGCGACGAAACCCGCACGACGTCAAGCGAACCGGCGTGCGGAGACAGCTCAGGCCGGTGGCCGCGGCGCCGGTGCGGCGAAGCAGTCCCGATCGGGCTCGATGCCGAGCCGTGGTGGCGAATCGGTCACCGCGCCGGGGCGTCGTCGCGGCCAGGCGAAAGTCGCCGGGAAGCCCGCCACCGGCAGCTCCGCCGGGCACAGTGCGGGTTCGGTCGAGGGTGGGTCCCCCCGCCGTTCCGCTACGGCGGGCGGATTCTCCGGACGCGCCGCAGGGCACGCCTCCGGCGACACGCCGGGCCGGACACGGCGACGCGCCGTACGCGCGCAGCAGTCACCGCAGCGGGGCAATCGCGGAGCAAACTAGAGCGTGTCGACTCACGCGGCAGCCGCCGTCCTCTGCGCCCTGCTCGCGGCGCTGCTGTTCGCGGTCGCCGCGGTGGCGCAACAGCACGCGGCGGCCGCGGTGCCCGAGGGCGCGTCGCTGATCCGCTCGCTGATGCGTACCCCGCGCTGGTGGGCGGGCGTCGTCGGCGACGCGGGCGGATACGCCATGCAGGTCGTCGCGCTCACCTTGGGCGCGGTGCTGCTGGTGCAGCCGATCCTGGTGAGCGCGCTGGTGTTCGCGCTACCGATGTCCGCCCGGCTCAACGACCGCCGCGTGGCGCCGCGCACCTGGGCGACCGCCCTCGCGCTGACCGCCGCGCTGGCCTGCTTCCTGCTCGTCGGCAACCCGACCGAGGGCAACACCGATGCGCCGCTGCGAGATTGGCTCGTGCCCCTGGGCATCCTGCTCGGCCTGATCGCCGCCGCCACCGCCGGTGGCATCGCCGCGCGCGACCCGGCGTGGCGCGCGCTGCTGATCGGCGCTGCGAGCGGCGCCCTCTACGGACTCGCCGCCGCGCTCACCGACTACGTCACCGACCTGTTCGAGCACGGTCTCGGGGATGTACTCAGCGGCTGGCAGACCTGGGCACTCATCGGGGCCGGTGTCACCGGCGTCTACCTGCAGCAGCGCGCCTATCACGCGGGACCGCTGACCGCCTCCTTGCCCGCCGTCACGGTCGTCGAGCCACTGGCCGCCGCGTTCATCGGCATCGCCGTGCTGGACGAGCGGTTGCGGACGGACACCGCGGGACTGGTCATCACCGGAGGCGCGGTGCTCGTCATGGCCGCCGCGACGATCATGCTCTCCCGCTCGCAAGCCGCCGCCTGAGCCCGCAGGCGAAGAAAGGCCGACGGGACAGACGACGCACCGCATATCCGCACTGTCGAGCCCCGGGCAGAACGGCGCACACCGGTCGGCGCGCGGATATCATCGGTCGAGTGCGCTTTCTTCCCGGTCATCAGCCGCCGTACGACCTGACCTACGACGACATCTTCCTCGTCCCGAATCGGACGGACGTCGCGTCGCGCTTCGACGTCGATCTGTCGACGACCGACGGGTCGGGCACCACCATCCCCATCGTCGTGGCGAACATGACCGCCGTGGCCGGGCGCAGAATGGCCGAGACGGTGGCCCGCCGCGGCGGCATCGTGGTCCTCCCCCAGGACCTGCCGATCACCGCGGCCGCCGACACCATCGCCTTCGTCAAGAGCCGCTCGCTCACCGCCGACACCCCGGTCACCCTCGCCCCCGACCGTTCGGTCTCCGAGGCGGTCGCCCTGATGCACAAGCGCGCGCACGGCGCGGTCGTGGTGGTGGACGAAGGACGCCCGGTCGGCGTGGTGACCGAGGCCGCCTGCGCCGACGTCGACCGCTTCGCCCGGCTCCGCGAGGTCGCGGTCACCGATTTCGTGCGGGCCCCCGCGACCACCACCCCGCGTGACCTGTTCGACCTGCTGCACGCCGAGCACGCCGACTTCGCCGTGCTCACCGCCGAGGACGGCACCTTGGCCGGCGTGCTCACCCGCACCGGCGCCCTGCGCGCGGGCATCTACCAGCCCGCCGTCGACGCCGCGGGCAAGCTGCGCGTCGCGGCCGCGGTCGGCATCAACGGCGACGTGGCCGCCAAGGCCAAGTCCCTCGTGGATTCGGGCGCCGACCTGCTGGTCATCGACACCGCGCACGGACACCAGGCCAAGATGCTCGAAACGCTCACCGCCGTGCGCGATCTCGGGCTCGGAGTCCCGCTGGTCGCGGGCAACGTCGTCTCCGCCGAGGGCACCAGGGATCTCGCGGCGGCGGGCGCCGACATCGTCAAGGTCGGTGTCGGCCCCGGCGCCATGTGCACCACCCGGATGATGACCGGCGTCGGCCGCCCGCAGTTCTCCGCGGTGGCCGAATGCGCTACCGCCGCCGCGGAACTCGGCGTGCACATCTGGGCCGACGGCGGCGTGCGCCATCCCCGCGACGTGGCGCTCGCGCTGGCCGCGGGCGCGTCCAACGTGATGATCGGCTCCTGGTTCGCCGGTACCTACGAGTCCCCCGGCGACCTGCGGGTCGATCGCGACGGCAACGCGTACAAGGAGAGCTTCGGCATGGCCTCCAAGCGGGCCGTCGCCGCCCGCACCGCCTCCGACAGCGAATTCGACCGAGCGCGCAAGGGACTGTTCGAAGAGGGCATCTCCAGCTCGCGGATGCGGCTGGACCCCGAGCGTCCCGGCGTCGAGGACCTCATCGACCACATCTGCTCCGGAGTGCGCAGCGCGTGCACCTACGCGGGAGCACGGACGCTCGCCGAGTTCCACGACAAGGCAGTGCTCGGCGTGCAATCCGCGGCCGGATTCGCCGAAGGCCGCCCGCTGCCCAGCGGTTGGTGAGCGCCGACACACGAATCGCACCGGCACCGGCCCACGCCACTCGGCACGTGGGCCGGTAGCATGGTGGTTGCCGGACACCGGCACCACGACTCGTTTGCGAAAGGATCCAGTTGTCACCCGCGTCCGAGGGCGCCGCACAGGAGGGCTCCTCTACCGAGCCGGGTGACCAACCCGGCGTCCTCCTCCCCGCAGTAGTCCCATTCCGCACAGGCCGTCACGCAGCACCGTTCGGGTGGTGCTGACCATGTCCGTCGCGCTCACCGCGCTCAGCCTGATCGGATTCATCGCACTCACCGTCGGCACGGCCCTGTTCGTGGCCGCGGAATTCTCCCTCACCGCCCTGGAGCGCAGCACCGTCGAGGCGCACGCCCGCACCGGTGACGTCCGCGCCCGCATGGTCCGCAAGGCGCATCGCACGCTGTCGTTCCAGCTGTCCGGCGCCCAGCTCGGCATCACCATCACCACGCTGATCACCGGTTACATCGCCGAGCCGGTACTGGCCCGGCTGCTGCATCCGGTGTTCGCCGGCATCGGGCTGAGCGAAGCCGCCGCGGGCGGCGTCGCGCTCACGCTCGCGCTGATCCTGGCCACCTCGCTGTCGATGATCTACGGCGAGCTGGTGCCCAAGAACATCGCCATCGCCAAGCCGCTGGCCACCGCCCGCGTCACGGCCGGACCGATGGTCAGCTTCTCGGTGGTGTTCAAGTGGATGATCCATTTCCTCAACAGCACCGCCAACTGGGTGGTTCGCAGGCTCGGCGTCGAGCCCGCCGAGGAGTTGCGCTCGGCCCGTTCGCCGCAGGAACTCGGCTCCCTGGTGCGCACGTCCGCGCTGCGCGGCGCGCTCGACCAGCCCACCGCCCAGGTGATGGACCGCTCGCTGCAGTTCGGCGAGCGCAGCGCCGAGGAGCTGATGACTCCGCGGGTGAAGATCGAGTCACTCGACAAGGACGACACCATCGCCGATCTGATCGACGCGGCGGGCCGCACCGGTTATTCCCGATTCCCGGTGATCGACGGCGATCTCGACAACACCCTCGGCTTCGTGCACGTCAAGCAGGCTTTCACCCGCCCAGTGCACGCGCGCCGGACGACACCCCTCTACCGGCTCGCCCAGCCGGTGCCGATCGTGCCCGCCAGCTTGGACGGCGACGAGGTGCTCGAACGGGTCCGCGCCGACGGCATGCAGGTCGCCCTCGTCGTGGACGAGTACGGCGGGACCGCGGGCCTGGTCACCATGGAGGACATCATCGAGGAGATCCTCGGCGACGTCCGCGACGAGCACGACGAGGAGGAGCGCGACGTACGGCGCGTCTCCGACGGCTGGGACTGCTCGGGCCTGCTGCGTATCGACGAGGTCTCCCGGGCGACCGGGTACGACGCGCCGGAGGGCGAATACGAGACGCTGGGCGGCCTCGTGCTGACCCGGCTCGGCCGCATCCCGGTGCCCGGCGACGAAGTCGTGCTGCCCAACCCTCGCTCGCAGCAGTGGACGGCGCCGGAGAACCACGGCTCCGGCGGTTGGATCGCCCGGGTGGAGCGCATGGACGGACGGCGCATCGATCGGGTCCGGTTGATCCCGGTGGACGCCGACGCCCTCGCGACCAAGGAGCACAGCCATGGGTGACCTCTTCGGCGTCCTGCTCACCGTCGTGCTGCTGGCAGGCAACGCGTTCTTCGTCGCCGCCGAGTTCGCGCTCATCTCCGCCCGCCGCGACCGGCTGGAAGCGCTGGCCGCGCAGGGCAAGCGCAACGCGAACACCGTCATCCGAGCGGGCGAGAACCTTTCGATGATGCTCGCCGCCGCGCAGCTGGGCATCACCATCTGCTCGATCCTGCTCGGCCGCGTCGGCGAGCCCGCCGTAGCGCACCTGCTGGAAGGCCCGTTCGACCTACTCGGCTTGCCGCAGCAACTGCTGCACCCGGTGGCGTTCGCGCTGGCGCTGACCATCGTGGTGATCCTGCACATCCTGTTCGGCGAGATGATCCCGAAGAACATCGCGCTGGCCGGGCCGGAGCGCAGCGCGCTGCTGCTGGTGCCGGTGCACCTGATGTGGCTGCGGCTGGCCCGCCCGCTCATCGCGCTGTACAACCTGGCCGCCAACCTGTCGCTGCGCCTGCTGCGGGTCGAGCCGAAGGACGAGCTGGAGGCCACCGTGTCGACGGTGGAACTGGCCGAGATGATCGGCGAGTCCCGCTCGGAGGGGCTGCTCGACGAGGAGGAGCATCGCCGCCTCACGCAGGCGCTCGGCACCAGCGACCGGGTGGTCGCCGACGTGATGGTGCCGCTGGACGCGACCCGATCGATTCCGCTGCGCGGCAACGGGACCACACTCGGCGACATCGAATCCGCAGTCGCCGAGACGGGTTTCTCCCGGTTCCCGGTGCGGGCGAACGACGGCTCGCTGGTCGGCTACCTGCACGTCAAGGACGTGCTCGACAAGGTCGCCGACGAGAGCGCCGGTCCGGGGACGCCGATCCCGCGCACCGATATCCGCCCGCTGCCTACGGTGGGCATGGGCGCCACGCTCTACGAGGCGCTGGCGCGGCTGCGGCGCACCAACAGCCATCTCGGCCGCGTGGTCGACGACCGGGGCAACACCACCGGCATCGTCGCCTTGGAGGACTTGGTGGAGGAATTCGTCGGCACCGTCCGAGACGGAACGCATCGGGTGGGCGAATGACGATTCGGGCAGCGTGCCCGCGCGGGGTGCGATGACCATGCGGGTGTTGTCCGGTGCGCGATGGCGGGAGTCCGCCGCCGCGCACCGGGCCCGGCTGGACGACCTGGTCGGGCCCTATCTCGAGCGGCGGGCGCAAGGTTCGTCGCACCCGGTGATCGACTTCTTGTTCACCTACTACGGGCACAAACCCGCCCAGTTGCGGCGCTGGCATCCGGGATACGGCATCGGGATGGCCGATGCCGCCGAATACCGCGATGCGCGCGGGTATCACCACGTGGTCACCGATTCCGGCGCTGCGGACTTCTGCACCGCCGATCCCGCATACCTGGACAAACGCCGCGATACCGTCGCGTTCGTCGCGGAGTTGCTGCGTGCCACCGCGTCCCGGCCCGCTCATCTGTCCTGCTTCGGGCTGCACGAATGGGCGATGGTGTATCGCACCGACGACATCCGCCACCAGAGGGTGCCGCTGCGGCTGGGACGCGCGGGCACCGACAGCGTGCTCGACTCGATGTCGCTGCGCTGTACGCATTTCGACGCCTACCGCTTCTTCACCCCGGACGCCGTCGGCCGCAATGCCGAGCCGCTCACCCGAGCTGACCAGCTGCGTCGCGAACAGCCGGGCTGTCTGCACGCGAATATGGATCTGTACAAGTGGGGCTTCAAGCTGGTCCCGTTGATCTCGTCGGAGCTGCTCCTGGATTGTTTCGAGTTGGCTTGCGCCGCAAGGGAACTGGACATGCGCGCCAGCCCGTACGACCTGTCCGGCCTCGGCTACCAGCCGGTTCGCATCGAGACACCCTCGGGGCGGGCGGAGTACGTCCGCGCCCAGGCCGAGTTGGCGGAACGCGCAGCCGGACTACGACGCGTCTTCCTGGGTGCCTGCGACGAACTCCTGTCGGAGCACCCGAATTCGGCCACGCTCGGCACCGGACCGACCCAGTCGCGCTGACCACGCGGACCGGAAAACTTCGCGAATCGTCTGCGATTCGACGAAACTCACCCTCGGGCCGACGGAAATCATTACCATTCAGTCAGTTCAGCGGTGACTGTCCCAGTCACCCTGGGTAGCCAATCTCGACGACGAAGTTGGGGGGTCGCGACGATGCGCCCGTTGGCCAGACTGTGCCGTGTCAAACCGCTGGCTCTGCTCACCATCGGCATGGTTACGGCCGTGCTGCTGCCCATGAGCGCTTCGGCCGATCCGCCATCGGACGTTCGTAACGCGGTCGAGGAGTTCCTCGACGTCGGGCGCACTTCGGTTCCCCGCGCCGACTGCGGCCCCGGCGCCGCCCCCGAGAGCGGACTGCAAGGCGATGTCACCGCCGCCGACCGCGACAGCGGGCGCAGCACGCAGGGCTACCGGTGCAACATCTCCTACGTCGGCGGCTACGCGGGACGCGGCGCGGGCATCACCTCCACCAGCTTCGAGCATTGCGCCTATCTGGGCTCCTTCTTTCCCGGCGACCTGATCAGCGAGGGCCGTGGCGTCCAGGTGCTCGACGTGTCCGATCCGGCGAATCCGCGTCCGACGGCGACTTTGACCGAGCCCGCGATGCTCGCGGGCACCTGGGAGAGCCTCAAGGTCAACACCGAGCGCAAGTTGCTGGTCGGCACCGGCGTGCCGGTCGGCGAGGGTGTGGGCTACCTGTCGGTCTACGACATCTCCGATTGCGCGCATCCGCGGCTGCTCAATCCCGGTCCGGGGACGAATCTGGCGATGCCGCTGCCGATCACCACGCACGAGGGCGGCTTCTCCCCCGACGGCAACACCTATTGGGCCTCCGGAGTCGCGCCCGGCTTCGTCAGCGCGGTGGACCTGAGCGACCCCGCCGACCCGCACGTGGTGTGGCAGGGCTTGACGGGCATCGAAGCGCACGGATTCGGCATCAGCCCGGACGGCGATCGGATGTACATCTCCGCGCTCGGCGGATTCACCGTCCTCGACATCAGCGCGGTGCAGCGCCGCGACCCGAACCCGCAGGTGCACCATCTGGGCCGGGTGTTCTGGACGGACGGCTGGGCGACCCAGCACAGCATCCCGGTCTTCTACGACGGCAAGCCCTACCTCTACACCGTCGACGAAGGCGGTTCCGGCGGCGTCAAACTCATCGATATCTCCGACGAGACGGCGCCCAGGGTGGCCAACAAGATCAAGCTCGAGATCAACCTGCCGCAGCACATCGACAGCAATATCGGTTCGTCGATGGGTGGTTCCGCCTTCGCCTACGAATCGCACTACTGCGCCGCCGACCGGCAGGACAACCCGACCGCCTTGGCCTGCGGATGGATCTCCTCCGGCATCCGGGTGTTCGACATCCGCGACCCCTACGCCATCCGCGAGATCGCCTACTACAACCCGCCCGCCCGCACCGGGCAGAACATGAGCCTGTGGAACTCGCCGCACGCGCTCGCCTCGCTCATCGGCGTTCCGCTCATGAGCACCCCTCCGGCGGTGCGCGCCGTACTGGAGGGACAGTTCAACCCCCTGGACGCCACCACCCCGCGCACCGGCCGCCTCGCCTTCGGCGATGTGTCCACCGACTGGTGCTTCTCACCACCGGAATGGCGCGGATCACAGCTGTACGTCGCATGCTCGGACAACGGGTTCATGGTGCTGCGACTGGACGACGACGTGTACTCGCCACCGGCGGACCAGCGGTCGATCGTCGGGTCGTAGCGATGCGGCGCTGGATGTCGACCGCCGCCCTGGTCTCGGCGGCCTTCGCGCTGCTCGTGCTCGGCGCCGCTCTGCGGCCGCTGGTGTTTCCGGAAAGTCGTTCCGCCGCACCGGTGCTCACCGATGTCGAGATCGGCTTCGTACAGGACATGACCACCCATCACCAGCAAGCGCTGCTGATGGTGCAGCGGCTGGATCGCTCGGTCGATCCGGCGGTCGCCCGGCTGGCCGAACAACTCGACCGCACACAGCGCCTGGAGATCGGCACCATGCTCGGCTGGCTGCGCCTGGCGGACGCGCCGCCCAGCTCCGTACACCCGATGGCGTGGATGCACGGCGCGGACGCGTCGGCGCATGGCCATCAGGCGACGGCCGCGCAGACGGCGCCCCTGATGCCCGGGATGGCGAGCACGGCGGAACTGGACAATCTGGCAGCGGCACATGGCCGGAACGCGGAGATACTGTTCCTTCAACTGATGTTTCGCCACCACCAAGGCGGTATCGCGATGGCCGAGGCCGCCGACGGTCTCCTGGGCTCCGGGCCGGTCAAAGAGATCGCGCGTTCCATGATCCATGGGCAAGGCCAAGAGGCGGGGGTGATGGGCATGCTGCTCACCCAGCGCGGAGCGACCCCACTGCCGCCCTGATCACCCGGGCGGCTACGACGCCACGTGCAATCCGAAGCCGGTCGCTCCCCGCGCTTCGCGACCAGCCACGAGACGCAGAGTCCGGTCGTAGTCGCCGCCGCCCTGCGGCCGGTACCGGATCGGCTCCAGTTCGGCCAGCTCCGACATCCGCCGCCGCAGGTCGTACGCGACGTCGTCGAAGCGCGCGGCGTCGAGGCGGATCGTGTCGTGCACCACGAACGGAGGCAGCACGTCCATGCCGGTGTAGTAGAGGATGCCGTGGTGGATCGGGAACAGCAGATCCTCGACGGGGCCGTTGATCCCGCGATCGGAGTAGGACGGCTGCCTGCCCCCGACCGAGACCACCAGCATCGCGCGCCGCCCGGCCAGGACGCCCGCCCCATATCTGGGCAACGCCTTACCCCCGGCTCCATAGGCGAAATCGCAGGTGAGAACCCGGTCCACCCAGCCCTTCATGATCGCGGGCATGCCGAACCACCAGAGTGGGAAATGCAGGACGACGGCGTCGGCCCACAGCAGTTTCTCCTGCTCGGCGCGGATGTCGGGACTCAGCGTCCCGTCGCGGTAGGCCACACCCGAGGCCAGCATGAAGTTGGGCTCCTCGACCGCGCCGAAATCGTCGGTGTCGGCGGCGGCCTTCCACCCCATCGCATAGAGGTCGGTGATCCGCACCTCGTGCCCGTCCGCCCGCAACTGGCGCACCGCAACGTCTTTCAGAGCGCCGGTGAGTGAGTCCGGCTTCGGGTGGGCGTACACGATCAGTACGTTCATTCCAGCGTTCGTCACATGTCGGCGCAACAGCGTGCGGAGCGTCGGATATTCCGTCGTCCCCTCGACCTGCGTCGACAGGTGGCCCGGCGACGGCCCGGCGACACCGCGACGGTATGGTCGGCTGAACCGGGTCATGATCGTCGGCCGGGAGAGGTTGGGCAACAGATGATTCGGACCGATGCGATCAAGGTGCCCGCGCACGTGCGCGGATACCCGGGTGTGGCGTTCGGCGGGTATGTAGCGGGACTGCTCGCCGCCGCGAGCGGCGCCACGCAGGTGCGCGTCGACTTCCGCCGCGGCGTGTCCGTGGACACTCCGCTGGTACTGGCGGCCGACGGCTCCGGCGGCGCGTCACTCACCGACCTCGACGGTGCGGTACTCGCCGAAGCGTCCCCATCGACGGTCACGGTCACGCCGCGGCCCGCGCCCAGCTGGGAACAGGCTCGAGCGGCGAGCGCGACCGCAGGCGCGCTGCGCAAGATGAGCCACTGCTACGGCTGCGGTGCGGCCTGCGCGCCCGGACGTGGATTGCGCTTGTCGCCTTGGGCCATGTCCACGCACGACATGGTCATCGCCGCCTGGACACCGGATCCCGCGCTCGCCGGACCCGATGGCTTGCTGCCCACCGAGAACGTCTGGTCCGCTCTGGATTGCCCCGGCGGCTGGGCCGCGATGGCGCTGCGCGATCTGCGCCCCGGAGCGGTCACCGCTGCTCTCACCGCCACGCAGCTCGAACCGGTCCGCGCCGGCGACCCCTACCTGTCCTACGGGTGGCCGATCTCATCGGACGGCCGCAAGCACACGGTCGGCGTGGCCTTGTCACGAAGCGACGGAACGCTGTGCGCCCTCGCCGAAGCGCTCTGGATCGAGCCCCGCCGACCGCTCCCGTTCGAATGGTGATCGGTCCCCCGAATCTGCCGACCGCGCTCAGTGAGTGTCGACGAAGCGGTACCACTGGCCGTCGAAAGCGGCGTATTCGATGCCGTTGGTGGCGGGTGGGCCGAGGTGCGGCGGGGTGGCCGGGTCGCGGAAGAAGGCGAAGCCCTCCGAATTCGAGTCGCCCGTTTGGGTGTAGAACAGGCAGCCGCCGTCGCGGGGCGTGATGAAGGTGATCGTGTAGACGCCGAGGCGGCTGCGGTGGCCGGAGTGCGCGCAGTCGACGGCTTGGTCTTCGAGGATCCCACGGGAGAGGCGCCAGCCGGTGTCCTCCGGGACGTCGTAGAGGGCCGACGCCACGAGGGCCGCGATGAGCACGGGCGAGGCGAGACTGTGGAACACGGCACGGTAGCGCAGCAGCCCGAGCAGTCCGAACAGGACGGCGATCCCGCCGAGCACACCGAGCACTGCCCAGAGCACGACGAGGGTCGGGAACGTGCCCTCCGCCGCGAGTTGCCAGAACAGCGCCGCGCAGCAGAGCGCGACCAGGGCGGTCAGGAGCCCCATCCACAGAACGAACCAACGAGGAATACGCGACCGTGTGCGCACGGACCCTGCGGAGTTCACGTGTTCAAGATACGAGGGGCAGGAGCTTCGCGCGCGGGATCGGCCGCGAAATCCCCCGGGGCACTGGCGATCACGGCGACGCGGGAAGCGGCCGGAAAGCCCGGGCGGTCCAATTCCGGAGACCGCGTCCGAGTTCGCATGGTCCAGATGTCCGGCGAATTCCGGCACCGATGACTACGCACTTCACCAGGCGCGAGATCCATCAGTGTGAAAACAAACAATTCGGAACGTTTCCCGATTCCGGCCGGAATAGAAAATCCCCCGGCCAGCACACCTGACCAGGGGATTTCACTACTCGCAGCAGATCGTGGACCGCACGTTCACAGCGGAGGGAAGCCCGCCGATCCGGTGGCCATCCAATTCCAGAACATCGCCGCGCGATTAACGACCAATGCCACGATGTCGAGCACAACGCTTCCCATGAATCTTCCTCACAAATCGACGATCTCGTGCGGCCCCCAGAGTAACGGACCGATATACAAGAGTCGAAACTCCTGGTCGCCCGCGAAAGCGCGAATCCCCCGGCCGACGGGACCGGGGGATTCGCGACACACGGAGACTAGACGCAGGCCAGCGCCTTCGCCTCACGGCGACGGCGGTGCAGGATCGGCTCGGTGTACCCGTTGGGCTGCTTGGTGCCCTCCAGGATCAGTTCCTTGGCCGCCTGGAACGCGATGCTGCCCGCGAAGTCCGGCGCCATCGGCCGGTAGTTCCGGTCGCCCGCGTTCTGCCGGTCGACGACCGGGGCCATCCGCTCCAGGCTGGCCACCACCTCATCGGCGCTGACGATGCCGTGACGCAGCCAGTTGGCCATCAGCTGGCTGGAGATGCGCAGCGTCGCACGGTCTTCCATGAGCGCGACGTCCTTGATGTCGGGCACCTTGGAGCAGCCGACGCCCTGGTCGATCCAACGCACCACGTAGCCGAGGATGGACTGCGAGTTGTTGTCCAGCTCCTGGCGCTTCTCCTCGTCGGTCCAATTCGGCGCGGCGGCCAGCGGGATCTCCAGGATCTCGTCGACGGTGGCGCGGCGACCGCCCTTGGCGATCTCCTGCTGCCGCTTGAACACGTCGACCAGGTGGTAGTGCGTCGCGTGCAAGGTCGCGGCGGTGGGCGAGGGCACCCACGCGGTGTTCGCGCCCGCGCGCGGGTGACCGATCTTCTGGGTGAGCATGTCGGCCATCAGGTCCGGCATGGCCCACATGCCCTTGCCGATCTGCGCCTTGCCGGGCAGGCCGGCGGCGAGACCGGTGTCGACGTTCCAGTCCTCGTAGGACAGGATCCACTGCTGGGACTTCATGTCCGCCTTGCGGACCATCGGCCCGGCCTCCATGGAGGTGTGGATCTCGTCGCCGGTGCGGTCCAGGAAGCCGGTGTTGATGAACACCACACGTTCGGCGGCGGCCTGGATGCAGGCCGCGAGGTTCACCGTGGTGCGGCGCTCCTCGTCCATGATGCCGACCTTGAGCGTGTTGCGGCTCAGCCCGAGCACGTCCTCGATCCGGCCGAACAGCTCGTCGGTGAACGCGACCTCGTCCGGGCCGTGCATCTTCGGCTTCACGATGTAGACCGAGCCGGTGCGGCTGTTCTTCAGCTGCACGTCGTCGGCCAGGCTGTGCTTGGCGATCAGCGAGGTGATCAGCCCGTCCATGATGCCCTCGGGCACCTCGTTGCCCTCGGCGTCCAGGATGGCGTCGGAGGTCATCAGGTGACCGACGTTGCGCACGAACAGCAGCGAACGGCCGTGCAGCGCCAGCTCGCCGCCGTCCAGCGCGGTGTACACGCGGTCGGGGTTCATGGTGCGGGTGAAGGTCTTCTCGCCCTTGGTGACCTTCTCGGCGAGGTCGCCCTTCATCAGGCCGAGCCAGTTGTGGTAGCAGAGCACCTTGTCCTCGGCGTCCACGGCGGCGACCGAGTCCTCGAAGTCCATGATCGTGGTGACCGCGGACTCCAGCACGACGTCCTTGACGCCCGCGGTGTCGGTGCTGCCGATCGGGGACTGCGGGTCGATCTGGATCTCGATGTGCAGACCGTTGTGCTTCAGCAGCACCGAACTCGGCGCCTCCGGATCACCGAGGTAGCCGACCAGCTGGGAGGCGTCGGCCAGACCGATGCTGGTGCCGTCCTCCAGGCCGACCTCGAGCTCGCCGTCGACGATCTTGTAGGACGTCGAGCCGATGTGCGAACCGGTGATCAGGGTGACCGAGTCGTCGAGGAAGTTGCGCGCCCACTCGATGACCTTGTCGCCGCGCACCTTGTTGTAGCCGGTGCCCTTCTCCGCGCCGCCCGCCTCGGAGATGGCGTCGGTGCCGTAGAGCGCGTCGTAGAGCGAGCCCCAACGCGCGTTGGCGGCGTTGATCGCGAAACGGGCGTTCATCACCGGCACCACGAGCTGCGGGCCCGCGGTCACGGCGATCTCCTCGTCGACGTTCTGGGTGGTGATCTGGAAGTCGGCGGGCGCGGGCCGCAGGTAGCCGATGTCGGTCAGGAAGTTCTTGTAGGCGGCCTTGTCGTAGTTCGCGCCGGGGTGCTCCGCGTGCCAGGCGTCGACCTTGCCCTGGATCTCGTCGCGTTCGGCCAGCAGAGCGCGGTTGCGCGGAGCGAGATCATTGATGACCTGCTCGGCGCCGGCCCAGAACGCGGCGGAATCCACGCCGGAACCGGGGAGCGCCTCGTTCTCGACGAACTCGTGGAGAACGCGTGCCACCTGGAGCCCGCCGACCTGAATCCGCTCTGTCATCTACTGCCTCACTTCCGAGAAAACCGAGTGGGAAAACAGTGTCATGTTACCCGTGGGTAGCGGTGTAACCGCGCGCCGGGTCGCCCATGCCTGTGCCCGAATTCGTCGCCACGCCGAGGTGAGCTGTTCGTTGCGCCCGGCGGGTCGTGAGCCGTCGGCGGTCGGCCGGACAGCCCCTTGATCGTAACGCGCGCCGGATTTAATGTACTGATCGGAACATTTTCGGAGATGCAGGAGTCAAGGTGCCACTCACCGACAAGGTCGTTGTCGTCACCGGGGGAAGCCGGGGGCTGGGCAAACAGATGGTGCTCGCGTTCGCCGAAGCGGGCGCGGACGTGGTGATCGCAAGCCGCAAGCTGGACGGTTGCGCCGCGCTGGCCGATGAGGTGACCGAACGGTTCGGCCGCCGCGCCCTGCCGGTGGCCTGCAACGTCAGCGACTGGTCGCAGTGCGACGCCCTGGTGCAGACCGCCTACGACACGTTCGGCCGGGTGGACGTGCTGGTCAACAACGCGGGCCTCTCGCCGCTGTACCCCAGCCTGGACCAGGTCACCGAGGCGCTGTTCGACAAGGTCATCGGCGTGAACCTCAAAGGACCGTTCCGGTTGTCCGCTCTGATCGGCAGCCGGATGGCCGCCGACGGCGGCGGCTCGATCATCAACGTCTCCTCGATCGAGGCGATCCGGCCGGAACCCTTCGCGGTCCCCTATTCGGCGGCCAAGGCCGGTCTCAACGCACTGACCGGAGGGCTGGCTCAGACGTTCGCGCCGAACGTGCGGGTCAACACCATCCAGTGCGGGCCTTTCGAAACCGACATCGCCACGGCGTGGCCGGACGAGCTGCGCGCGGAACTCACCAGACACAATGCCCTGCGCCGGGTCGGCAGGCCGGAGGAGATCGTCGGTGCGGCGCTGTTCTTCGCCACCGAGGCCTCGGCGTTCTGCACCGGCGCCACCCTCCCGATCGACGGAGGATGGCGATGAAGGCGCTGACTTATGACGGACCGCGACAGATCTCGTACGACGACCGGCCCGATCCCGCGCTGCCCGGCCCCGACGGCGCGATCGTCCGGGTCACCGCGGCGGGCATCTGCGGCAGCGATCTGCACATCTACGCCGGACACGGATTCGTCGCTGGCGCCGGTTACGGCGTCGGGCACGAAGCCGTCGGCGAGATCGTGGAAGTGGGGCCGTACACCCGCGGGTTCTCCGTCGGCGACCGCGTGCTGGTCGCCGCCTCGGCCGGTTGCGACAGCTGCGCGCAGTGCCGCGCCGGGATCGTCACCGCGTGCGCTCGCCATCCGCTGCCGGTGGATGCCTGCTACGGGCTCGGCGGCGCACTGGCCGGATGCCAGGCCGAGCTGCTCGCCGTCCCGCACGCCGCGGGCAATCTGGCGAAGTTGCCCGACGAGGTGAGCGACACCGCCGCCGTCGTGCTCACCGACAACGCGCCCACCGCGTGGTATGGGGCCCGGCGCGCCCGGATCGCGCCGGGCGACACCGTGGTGGTGATCGGGCTCGGCCCGGTCGGTCTCATGGCGGTCCAGTCCGCGTTCGCGATGGGCGCGGCGCGGGTACTCGGCGTCGACCTGCTGGCCGAACGCCGCAAGCGCGCCGCCGAGCTCGGCGCTGAGCCGGTCGAATCGGACGATCCGAAGCAGGCGATCCGCGAAACGCTGCGCGGCGGAGCGGATGTCGCGATCGAGGCGGTCGGGGCCGACGAAACCATCAAGCTGGCGATCAGCGCCGTCGGGCACGGCGGCCGGGTCAGTGTGATCGGCGTGAGCCACAACCGCGCCTACCCGTTCCACATGATGGCGGCGCAGGTGAAGGACCTCGAATTCCACATCGGGCTGTGTTCGATCCAGTACGAACTGCCCGCGCTGCTGAAGCTCACCGCGGGCGGCAGGCTGCGGCCCGAGGCGGTGGTCACCCACCACCTTCCGATGTCCGACGGGTCCGCCGCCTACCGGATGTTCGCCGAGCGGGCCGACGGGGTGGGCAAGATCGTGCTGGACCCGTCGAAATGACCGCACCGTCCCGTAGGCGGGGCCGTCCGCCCGCGGCCGAATCGACCGCGAGCGACACCAGGGCGCGGATCGTGCGGGCCGCGATCGACCTGTTCGCCGAACGGGGCTTCCACGGCACCGGTGTGGCCGAGGTCGGCGAGCGCGCCGACGTGCAGCGCGGCGCTCTGTACTACCACATCGGTTCCAAAGAAGAGCTGCTCTGGCAGATCCTGCGCGACTACACGCAGCTCATGTTGACCGAGGCCGAACAGATCGCCGACGGGCCCGGCGATCCGGTCGCCAAGCTGCGCAAGCTGATCGACAGTCACGTGCGGCTGATCGTGCGGCATCAGCGCGAGGTGGCCATCCAGCTACGCGACGTCGGCGCGCTCACCGGCGAGCGCGCCGCGCAACTGCAAGACCTGCGCGACCGGGTGCAGCAGTGCTGGCAACGCGTCATCGACGCCGGTCACGCCGAGGGGCTGTTACGCACCGACGACCACGTGGTCACCAACAGCGTGCTCGGCATGTTGAACACGGTGTCGTTCTGGTACCGCCCGCACGGCGGCCGCTCCCCCGGCGAGATAGCCGACATCCTCGCGACCACTTTGCTCGACGGCGTGGTGACCGGCACCGCGCGGGACACGAAAGGCTGACCCGGGCTTGGGATTCGAGGCCAACCCGGAGCACCGGCGGAAGCTGGACTCGGCCGCGGAGTTCGTCCGCACCGAAGAAGAACTACGCCCCGGGCGACCCGGTGTATCCGAGCGGGTACCGGCCGCGCTGCGCGAGAAGGCCCGCGAACTGGTGGCCCAGCGCCTCGAGCGCATCGGCGGGAATCTCTGAGCAGGCCGCCGGAGTTCAGGATGCGCGCTGAGTGGTGGCGTCCGGGTGCGACGTGTCCGCGTACCCGGCGACGGGGCTGAGCCGCAGCACCGAGGGCATCCGGCGGGTGAGCGCGGGCGTGCCGGTGAACGCCACCCGGCCCGTCCGCAGCGCGTGCGCCAGCGGCAGCCGCCCCAGCCACACCTCGTACAGCGAGGCGACATCGGAGCTGATCGCGACGTCAACGGGATAGCCGGGATCGGATTCGCACACCGAGGGCACCCCCGCCTCGATCACGATCCAGAATCGGCGCAGGTCGTCGGTGAAACGCACGTGCAGCACGTGGCGACGGCCCGGGAACGACGAGGTGTCGACCCTGGTGTGCATCCACCACACCAGCAGAGCGGGGTCACGCTCGTCCTCGCGCGGCGTGCCGAAGGTCCAGCGCGCACCCCATTCGCCGAGGTCGAACAGGATGGGCTCCAGTTCCCGCCCGGCGTCGGTGAGCAGGTACTCGCCGACCAGTTTCTCCACGAGCCCGGCTCGCTCGAACTGCCGCAGGCGTTTGGCCAGCAGGCTGCGCGACAGGCCGGGCAAGCCGCGCGCGAGGTCGTTGAACCGGGTGGTGCCCAGCAGCAGGTCGCGCAGGATCAGCAGTGACCAGCGCTCGCCCACCACGTCGAGTGCCCGGGAGATCGGGCAGTACTGGCCGTAACTCGGCGTCGAAATCGTCATGGCACCTCGCGAACGCGGTCTCGGTTCTGGACCGGGGCGGTCCACTTTCTGCACTATCCGGTTATCGCGGCCGTTCCTAACTTCGAAACATGACCACTACAGCTCCTGCCCCCACCGACACCACAACCGACTGGATCGCCAGCGCACGCCGCGTCGGCGAGGCTCTTCATCCCGAGGTCGCCGCCCGCGACCACTCCGGCGAGATCTCTCTCGCCGCGTTCGATCTCCTGCGCGAGAGCGGACTGTCCGCGGCGCTCGTCCCCGCCGAGTTCGGCGGCGGCGGGGTCACCCACCGCGAGATGGGCGCGATCCTGCGCGAGCTGGGCCGCCACGACCCCTCCACCGCGGTCGCCTTCGCGATGCACACCCACCTGGTCGCCGCCCAGGTGTGGCGGCACAACCACGGCATCGATGCCGCACCACTGTTCGCCAAGGTGGTCGCGGGTGCGATCCTGGTCAGCACCGGAGCATCGGACTGGGTCGGCTCCAACGGCCGCGCCGAGCGGGTCGACGGCGGCTACCGGGTGCACGCGCGCAAAGCGCCTGCCAGCGGATGCGAGGCGGGCACCGTCCTGGTGACCAGCGTGCGCTGGGATGACGCACCCGACGGCCCGCAGGTGCTGCACTGCGCCATCCCGTTCACCGCCGACGGCGTACGGATCGAGAAGACCTGGGACACTTTGGGTTTACGGGCGAGCGGTTCGCACACCGTGGTGCTCGAGGATGTGTTCGTGCCCGACGCGGCGGTATCGCTGACCCGCCCGGCATCGGTGTGGCCGCCGTTGCTGAACGTCGTGATCGGCGCGGCGATGCCGCTGGTCATGGCGGCCTACCTCGGTATCGCCGACGGCGCGGTCGATATCGCGACCACGCTCGCCGCCGGGCGGGCCGACGCGCCGACCGTCCAATTGGCCGGCGAGATGGCCACCGCGCACACCACCGCGGGCGACCTCGTCGACGCCATGTTCACCGGATCGGAGAACCTGCGCTTCGCCAACACCGATCAGTACGCGAGCCGGACGCTCAGCCGTAAGACCGCCGCGGCGGACGCACTCGTGCACACCGTGCGCCTCACCATCGAAACCGTTGGCGGACTCGGCTATTCGCGCGACTGCGAGCTGGAGATGCGCTACCGCGACGTGCACGGCTGCCTGTTCCACCCGCTGCCGCGGGCCAAGCAGACCCACTTCACGGGCCACGTCCTGCTCGGACACTCCCCGATCGGATGACGTTCTTCCGTCGACGCCACCCCCCGCTCGCCCCCATAATCGGATGGGGGCGAGTTTCCCTGAACACTCCGAGGAGAATCCATGGCGTCCGCACGGGGCATCGCTCGATCGCCGATCACCTGGGCCGTCGTGGCGTTGCTGATCGTGGGTCTGGGCGCGGGACTGGCCGTTTTCCAGCCATGGCGGCTGTTCACCGACACCACCGTGCAGGAGGCCGCACCGTCGGCATCCCCGGCGCCGGGTCCGGGCGGGACCGAAGCCCAGCCGCGCACCATCGCCCGGGGCAGGTTCATCTCGCACGAGCACGCGACCGCGGGCACCGTCGCGGTCCTGCGACTGGCCGACGGCAGCAGAGTGCTGAGACTGGAAGACCTCGACACCTCCGACGGCCCCGACCTGCACGTCTGGCTCACCGACGCGCCGGTGCGCGAAGGCCGCGACGGGTGGTTCGTCTTCGACGACGGCAGTCACACCGACCTGGGCAGGCTCAAAGGCAACCAGGGCAACCAGAACTACCCCATCCCCGCCGACGCCGACCTGGCCCGGTTGACCAGCGTCGCGATCTGGTGCGACCGGTTCAACGTCTCCTTCGGCGCCGCCGAACTGCGACCGGCCTGACCGCCGGATCACCCTCCGTAGCACCGCCCAAAAAATGACCCGACAACGGCGGGTGCGCTGTGCCACCATGTGTTTCGACACCGGCCACCACCTCGAGGTGGCCGCCGAGCAGTGGAGAGGAGGAGCGGCAGTGATTCCGGAGACGACGAAGCGAATGAATACCCTCGCGGCGCGATCGTCGGCCGCGGGCGACGCGATCGGCAGGCCGTTGCGCGCACGGCGCGGCGAACCGGTCGACAGCCGCCTCCAGATCCTCGGCTGATCGCCGCATCGCTCTCCTCCTTCGCTCGAATTCGCACGAAACATGGTGATTCCCATGACGTTCCGCCGTGCCGCCGATCAGGCGACAACCGCAGACAACTGGATACACAGCGGGGTACTCGTCCTGAACGCCTCCTACGAGGCGCTCGACGAGATCAAAGCCGACCGGGCCGTCGTGCTGCTGGTCGCCGGCGCCGCGGAGACCGTGGCCGACCGCAGGCCGCACTTCCCGATCCGGTCACGGCACGTGGAAATTGCTCTGCCACAGACCATTCGGTTGCTGCGCTACGTCTACCTCGAGCACGCCGTGCTGGTGCACGACGAGAGCAGGGCAACCCTGGCGGGCGTGCTGCGTCGCGACCGGAACCGGTGCGGCTACTGCGCCGGGTGGGCGCGCACCGTGGACCACATCCGGCCGCGGTCGAGGGGCGGCCCGAACACCTGGGGCAACCTCGTGGCCTGCTGCGCGCCGTGCAACACGGCCAAGGCGGACCGCACCCCGGAGGAGGCGGGCATGCGCCTGCTCTGGGAGCCGAAGGCCCCTACCCATCGGATCCGGCAGCAGCGCCGGATCTGGAAGCAACTCGCCGCGACCTGACCACGAGCCGAGAAAGGAGAAGATCGCGATGACGAGCGCCGAGACCACCGCCGTCGCGGAGCCGACCCTGGCCGACCTGCTCCCGCTCTCGGATTCCCGAGGGTGGCACCGGGCGGCCTGCCGCGGCGACCCGAACCACGAAGCCTGGTTCCCCTACCCGTCACAGGACTTCGACTACGCCCGGGAAGTCTGCGCGCGCTGCCCGATCCGGGATGCCTGCGGTGACTTCGCCGCGCGCACCGGGCAATCCGGCGTCTGGGGCGGGCACGAGTTCGACCGCGGACGGGTGATCCGCCACTGAGCGGTCCCGCCGTCGTGCCGTGCGGCACGGCGGCGGGCCAACACGACCGCGCGCACCCGCGCCGGTATCGGGGAGCCTCGCCGACTTCGTTCGGCGCCGCTGACCATACACTGACCGCGTGGGCACTCATCGCAGCGCAACCAGATCCCGGGGCGTCAGCAAAGGTCCGGTTATCGCAGTGGTCGTCGTTGCGTTACTGGCCGCGATCGTCGTCGTCTGGTTCCAGTTGCGCGATCGCGCGGCGCACCAGGACAGTGCGGCGGCGGCCGAATGCGTCGAGGGGCCCGCGACACTCTCCGTGACGGCCGATCCCGGCATCGCCGCGCAGGTGCGGGCCGCCGCGGACAGCTACAACGCCACCCGGCCGAAAGTACGCGACCACTGCGCGCGGGTCGAGGTGACCGCACAGCCGTCCGCGGCCGTCGTCGCCGCGTTCACCAGCGGCAAGCCATGGGACAAGGCGCTCGGCCCGCAGCCGGCGCTGTGGATCGCCGATTCGACCCGTTCCATCGAGTCCATGCGGGTGCCCGGCCTGATCGAGGGCACACCGGTACCCATCGCCACCAGCCCGATCGTGCTCGCGATGCCCGAGGACCTGCGTCGCGCGCTGGAGCAGGCCGACGTGTCCTGGGCCGACCTGCCGCGGCTGCAGCAGGGCTCGCTCGCCGATGTCGGCCTGAACGGATGGGGCGGGCTACGGATGGCCCTGCCCGCGGGTGACGCCACGCTCGCCGCGGCCACGGCGGTCGGCTCCGCGGTCTCGGGCGCGGAACCGCTCAGCGAGCAGGCGGCGCAGTCCGGTCAGGTGGTCGCCGCGATCTCCGGGCTCGCCGCCGACGCTCCCGAGGCGTCCGACACCACGGCCGCGCTGACCGAGCTCACGGCGCAGGACGCGCCCATGCACGCGATAGCCGCTACCGAGCAGCAACTGAAGGGTCTGCCCGGCGTCGTGGCGTTCCGCCCCGCCGGGTCCGCACTCGTGGCCGATTACCCGGCCGCGTTGATGTCCGGCGCGTGGGTGGACAAGACGCAGAATCTCATCGCCGGACGGTTCACCGACTATCTACGCAAGCCCGAGCAGGCGCAGGCCTTCGTCACGGCGGGATTCGCCGCCGCGCCGCAGACCGCGGCCGCCGTCCCGCCCCGTGGCGCGCTCGACAAGGTCCGCGCCACGCTGGCGAATCCGGTACTCGGCGTGCGCTCCACCGTCCTGGTCGACGTGTCGGCGTCGATGGGGACGGCGGAGGGCGCCACGACGCGTCTGGCGAACGTTCTGGCCGCGCTGAATTCCACGATGACGGTCGTGCCGCCGGAGTTCGGACTCGGCGTGTGGACCTTCGGCAAGAACCTCGACGGCACTACTCCGTACCGGGTGGCCGCCGCCACCGCCCCGCTGACCACCGACCAGCGCACGAAGATCGGCACCGCGCTGACCGCGGTGCACCCGAGCGAGAGCCGGTCGGATCAGGCTTACCCGTCCCTGATCGCGGCGTACAAGAGCGCCGTCGCCGGGTACACGCCGGGCCGCACCAATTCGGTGCTGCTGATCACCGACGGACCCGACGACGATTCCACGGTCACCGGCACCCAACTGGCCGCGGACATCGCCGCGGCGACCGACCGCACCCGGCCGGTGCGCGTCGACGTCATCGTGGTCGGCGGCAGCGGCACCCAGACCCTCCAGGCCCTGGCGCGGCAGACCGGCGGGAACTACACCCGCCTGGCCACCTCCGACGACATCGGCTTCGGCTCCGCGGTCGTCCAGGCGCTCACCACGCCGTAGCGCGCCGCCCGCGCGAAGACAGAACTGCCGCCTCGCACTATAGACAGCCGCTATTGGTAAGTCTAAACTTACGGTTCGTGGGGACTTACCGAGATGCGGCGCTGGCCGCGCTGGGTGACCCGACGAGGCGGGCGATCTTCGAGCGCCTCGGCAAGGGGCCGTGCGCGGTAGGGCAGCTGGCCGCGGATCTGCCGGTGAGCAGGCCCGCGGTATCGCAGCACCTCAGGGTGCTGGAACAGGCCGGATTGGTGACCCACGAGGCGGTCGGCACCCGCCGGGTGTACCGCTTGAATTCCACCGGTATCGACGCGCTGCGCGTGTACTTCACGCGGTTCTGGACCACCGCGATGTCGGCTTTCCAGGACGAAGTAGGCCGGAGGGCCGCCGAAGAACGAGCTACCGACCAGGAGCAGTCATGACACAGCAGGCCAGCGACAAGGACGTACGCGTCGAACTCGTCGTCGACGCACCCATCGAGACCGCCTACGACGTGTTCACCACCGGCATCGACAGCTGGTGGCCGCGCGAGCACCATATCGGCGCGGGCCGGCTCGCCGAGGAGGTGATCGAGCCGCGCGTGGGCGGCCGTTGCCTCGGTCGCGAGGACGACGGCACCGAATGTCCATGGGGCACCGTGCTGGTGTGGCAGCCGCCGACCCACTTCGCGTTCTCCTGGGCGATCGGCCTGGACTGGAAGCACGAACCGGATCCGGAGCGGGCCAGCCGCGTGGATGTCACCTTCTCGGCGGTCGCTCCCGACCGCACCGCCGTCACGCTGGTGCACTCCGGCTTCGATAAGCACGGACCGGGCTGGGAGTCCATGCACGACGCCGTGGGTAGTCCGGGTGGTTGGCCGGACCTGGCGAACACCTATGCAAAAGTGGCCGCCACGCGGTGAGGTCGATACGCGACCGGACTTGGCGGTCAGTCCGCGTACGCCTCCAGCGGTGGACAGGCGCAAACCAGGTTCCGGTCGCCATAGGCGCCGTCGATCCGGCGCACCGGCGGCCACACCTTCGCCCTGGCATGCCCGAGACCTCGGGGATACACGGCGACTTCCCGGCTGTAGGGGTGTTCCCACTCCCCCACCAGCGACGCCGCGGTGTGCGGCGCCCCACGCAGCGGGTTGTCGGTCACCGGCCACACGCCCGCGGCGACCTGGGCGATCTCCGCGCGGATCGCGATCATCGCCTCGATGAAATCGTCCAGCTCGGCGAGGTTCTCGCTCTCGGTGGGCTCCACCATCAACGTACCGGCCACCGGAAAGCTCATGGTCGGCGCGTGGAACCCATAGTCCGCCAAGCGTTTTGCCACATCGTCGACGGTGACGCCGGTTCGCTTGGTGATCTCGCGCAGGTCCAGGATGCACTCGTGCGCCACCATGCCGCGCTCGCCGGTGTAGAGCACCGGGAAGTACTCGTCCAGCCGCCGCGCGATGTAGTTGGCCGAAGCGATCGCCGACAGCGTGGCGCGGCGCAGCCCATCGGCGCCCATCATGCGGATGTAGGCCCAGGTGATCGGCAGAATGGAGGCGGAGCCGTACTTCGCGGCCGACACCGCGTGCGACCCCGCTTCCAGCGGGTCGCCGGGCAGATACCGCGCCAGGTGCGCGCGCACCGCGACCGGACCGACGCCGGGACCGCCGCCGCCGTGCGGGATGCAGAACGTCTTGTGCAGATTCAGGTGGCTCACGTCGCCGCCGAACCGGCCCGGCCGGGCGAGGCCGACCAGGGCGTTCAGGTTCGCGCCGTCCACGTAGACCTGACCGCCCGCGTCGTGCACCAGCGCGCACAATTCGGCGACCTCGTGCTCGTAGACGCCGTGCGTGGACGGGTAGGTGATCATGATGCAGGCCAGGCGATCGGCGTGATCGGCGATCTTGGCGCGCAGGTCGTCGAGGTCGACGTCGCCGTTGGCGCGACACTTCACCACCTCCACGCGCAGCCCGGCCATGGCCGCCGACGCCGCGTTGGTGCCGTGCGCGCTGGACGGGATGAGACAGGTGTCGCGGTGGGTGTCGCCGCGATCGAGGTGGTAGCGCCGGATCGCCAGCAGCCCCGCGTACTCGCCCTGGCTGCCCGCGTTCGGCTGCAAGCTCACCGAGTCGTAGCCGGTGATGTCCGACAGCCACCGTTCCAGGTCCGCCACCACCCGCAGCAGGCCGGGCGCGTCCTCGACCGGCGCGTAGGGATGCACGCGCGCGAAACCAGGCCAGGTGATGGCCTCCATCTCCGCGGTGGCGTTGAGCTTCATGGTGCAGGAGCCGAGCGGAATCATGCTGCGGTCCAACGCGATGTCCTTGTCGGACAGTGCGCGCAGATACCGCAGCATCGCCGTCTCGGTCCGGTACTTCGTGAACGCGGCGTGCGCCAGGAACTCCGAGGTCCGGCTCTCGATCGCCGCGACCGGCGCGGGCGCCCCCGGCTCGGACGACACCGCGGTGCCGAAGGATTCGAGCACGGCCGCGACATGCGCGTCGGTGGTCGCCTCGTCGCAGGCGATGCCGACGTGGTCGGCGTCCACCAGGCGCAGATTGATGCCGCGCGACTTCGCTTTCGCCACAACGGCTTCCGCGCCGCCGGGCACGTGCGCGAGCACCGTGTCGAAGAAGCTGTCGTACACCACCGCGCCGTCCAGCCCGGCCGCGATCGCCGCGGCGTGCGCGTGCACCCGGCGGGCGATCGCCCGCAGCCCTTCGGCACCGTGGTAGGAGGCGTACATCGCGGCCACGACGGCCAGCAGCACCTGCGCTGTGCAGATGTTGGAGGTCGCCTTCTCCCGGCGGATGTGCTGCTCGCGGGTCTGTAAGGCGAGCCGGTAGGCGACGGCGCCGTCCGCGTCCACCGAGACGCCGACCAGGCGGCCGGGCAGCTGGCGGGCCTGCGCTTGCCGCACCGCGAGGTATCCGGCGTGCGGGCCGCCGAAACCGAGCGGGACACCGAAGCGCTGGGTGGTGCCGAAGCATACGTCGGCGCCCTGCTCACCGGGCGGCGTGATCAGCGTCATCGCCAGCAGATCGGCCCCGACCGCGACCAACGCGCCCCGATCGTGTGCCGCGGCGATCAACTCGGTCAGGTCCACGACGCGACCGGAAGCCCCGGGAGTCTGCGCCAGCACACCGAAGAACTCTCCGTCGGGCAGCTCTCCGGCGGACAGGTCCGCCTCCACGATCTCCAGGCCCAGCGGCTCGGCCCGGGTGTAGAGCACCGTTCTGGTCTGCGGGAACAGGTCGCGGTCGATGATCAGGCGTGCAGACTTCGATCGGCCCGCCCGGCGCAGCAGTGTCATGGCCTCGGCCGCCGCGGTGGCCTCGTCCAGCATCGACGCGTTGGCGACGTCCATGCCGGTCAGCTCCGACACCATGGTCTGGAAGTTGAGCAGCGCCTCGAGCCTGCCCTGGCTGATCTCGGGTTGATAGGGCGTGTAGGCGGTGTACCAGGCCGGATTCTCCAGCAGATTGCGCACCAGAACCGGCGGGGTCAGCGTGTCGTAGTAACCCAGCCCGATCATCGAGGTGGCCACGGTGTTGGTCCCGGCGAGTTCGGCGAGTTCGGCGAGCACCTCGTGCTCGGAGCCCGCCGCGGGCAGCCCGGCCAGGCCGTCGCCGTCCAGGATGCTCGCGGGCAGCGCGACGGCAGCCAGCTCGTCCAGCGACGACACGCCGACGACGTCCAGGATCCGGGCCAGTTCCTCCCGGTCGGGTCCGATATGGCGGTCGGCGAACGAGCGAGTCACAACAGCTCCCAAGGTCGGGCGGGGTCGACCAGGCGGTCGACGGGTACCGGCCCTCCCCCTCTGTCGTGGCGCCTGAGAGATTCGGGTCCCGCGACCGGTGGCCGAGACCCTTTCCCCATGGGCGGGCGGCTCGAAGCCGCCGCTTTCCAGAGGCGTCGAAGCCCGCACGGTCCTTTTTGCCTGAGAGATTGACGGGGAGGTGCTGCTCCTTCGGCGCTCGGACTCGTTTCCGGACCGAGGCTCTCCCGCACGGCGGCGACGCACCGTCAGTCTAAGCCGACGACACGCCGGAGCGCGCCACCGGACCCCGCGCGCACCGTGTCGTTCTGGTCACTCGGGGGACCGAGCGGGCATCACCCGTCAGATGGCGAGTCCGGCGCGCAGCCGCGCAGCCGCCAGCACGATCGACTTCGCTTGGACGCCCACCAGACGGGCCAACGGCACCGCGACACCGGGTGCGTTCAGCTCTACATCGGTGCACCATTGATCGAATACCGCGGCGAACCGGTCGCGCTCGGCGGCCAGCGCCGTACCGCCGCCGAGCGCGTATTCGTCCTCCAGCAGGCGCAGCAGCATGCCGCCCAGCCGCAGGCGCAGCATCGCGGTCCAGTCGTACTGCTCGACGAAGATCTCCCCCCGGGTCGCGATCCGATTTCGTTGCGGCACCGACTGTCTGCTCACGGCGAGACCCGGCAGCCCGGCGACCAGCGCACGCACCGACCGCTCGAACGGACTGCGACCGCTCAATGTGCCGTCGACGCGAGCGAGCACCTCGGAGGCGACCTCGGCCATGGCCCGGTAGTCGGCGGCGGTAGCGTCGAGCAGGTCGCCCAGCACTCGGTCGCCCGCCGAACCGTCGCCGATCCGCGAGTCCACCCAGAGCGGCAATTCGCAGACCAGGATCGCCGTGCCGTAGCGCGCGGCGTAGTCCCGGCAGCCGCCCCCGCCCAGCGCGGTGACCGAGTCGAGGCCCTGGGCCGCGAGCAGATCCGCCATCGCCTCGAACAGCGGCAACTCGAAGACTCCCGGAGCGAGCGTGCGGGCGCCCGGCGCGTCGGGTTCGCCCTGGTAGATCGGCACGCCGGCGGCGGAGAGGCCTGCGGTCAACGCCGACCAGTACCCGGGATCACCGCCAGAGGTGTAGAAGAAGCCGCCGCCGAACTCCGCGTTGTGCAGGGAGGCGATCAGCGCGGGCCGCGTGCGGTCGATCAGCGCCATCATCGCCTTCGTCTCCGGCAGCGGCACCCCGACGCGCCGGCCGCGCCATTCGGTGGGGAAACACCATTCCGGTTGTTCGGCCGCGGGCGGCCGGTAGAAGCCGCGGGCGACGCCGGTTCTGGTGTGCGGTCCGGCGAACCACCCCTCGTTCAACCGCGTTCCGTCCGGATCTACGCACAGCAGGAAATGCCACGTGGCGCCCACGGTCACCGTCTCGTCCGCGGCCATCCGGCCGAGCAGATGGCGAATCGTGGCCATGCCGATGGGCTCGTTCGGATGCGGATTGCCGAAGACCAAGATATGCCGGTCGCCGGATCCGACCGTCACCTCCCGAATCGGGTCACCGCCGCGCGAACGTCCTAGCTCAGTGATCGAGATCCGGTCCGGATGACCAGCCGCGAGAGCGTCGGCGAAGGCATTCAGTTCGTCGACGGTCGGAAACGCGTCGATCCGCTCGATCGGCCCGACGAGCCCGGTGATATCGCGTGCCTGCACCGCGCCCCCTCTCGCTGCCGCCCCGGCCCTTGCCCGCCGCCGACGGCGCTGTCACGCACCACGGCCGGGGAGGCTGCACGCCTTGCCCGGCCGTGAAAGCGTTGTGCGAATCCTAGCCCGTCTTGCGGTTCATCCGCGCCTTACGACGGAACGACAGCTCGTCCTCCGGACGCTCGGTGATCGCCGACGCGCGCTCCGCAGGGAAGTTCGCGATGGCGCCGGTCAGCTCGCGCATGGCGCCGCTCACGGCGATCCCGAACACACCCTGCCCGCCCTGCAGTAAATCGACGACCTCCTCGGCCGACGTGCACTCGTACACCGAGGTGCCGTCGGAGAAGAGGGTGATTCCCGCCAGGTCCTGCACGCCGCGGCTGCGCAGATGATCGACGGCGATCCGGATGTTCTGCAGCGAGATGCCCGCGTCGAGCAGCCGCTTGACGATCTTCAGGACCAGGATGTCCTTGAACGAGTACAGCCGCTGGCTGCCCGAACCCGCGGCGCTCCGGATGGAAGGCACCACCAAACCGGTGCGCGCCCAGTAGTCGAGCTGCCGGTAGGTGATTCCGGCTACCTGACACGCACTGGGAACGCGATAGCCGACCATGTCGTCAGGTACCGAGTCGTCGGGGAACAGTCCTGGCTGTACCACATCCTGCGATTGCTCTGCCACTGACCACTCCCTTGCTTCGCCGACGCATTCCCAGCCTCATCGATGACCCGGCGCCGTCACCGACCGAATCGGTGCGGATTCGGCCGAAACGGTCGTGGCCCAACTGTCGAGATTACTCCCCACGATTGTCCAGCCCGCGGCGTCATCGAGCCAAACGCGACGCGCGGGGAAAGTCTCGACCTCTACTTCAGCTATCGGTCGCCTTGAAGTCGTCGGGAGACACCGACTCCAGGAATTCCTTGAACTTCTCCACCTCGTCCTCGCGCTCGTCCGGCATGACGAGACCGGCTTCCTCGAGAACCGACTCCTCGGCATGGATCGGGCAACCCACCCGCAAGGCGATCGCAATCGAATCCGATGGCCGCGCCGAAATCCGCAGATCGTTCTCGAAGACGAGATCCGCGTAGAAGGTGCCCTCCTGCAGATCGACGATCCGCACTTCCTTCAATGTGTGCCCCAGCTCGGTGATCAGGATCTTGATCAGGTCGTGGGTCAGCGGGCGGATCGGGGTCACCCCCTCCTGCTCGAGGACGATCGCCGTCGCTTCGGCTTGCCCGATCCAGATCGGCAGATACCGGTCGCCCGCCACTTCGCGGAGCAACAGCACGGGCTGGTTCTGTGGCTGCTCGACACGGATGCCGATCACGCGCATTTCGCTCATCGCACTGCCTCCCATACTCGCCGCCGGCCCGGCATGACCGCCGCAGAGCTCGCCGTACCACGAGTCTAGGCGAACCCGCACCGGTCCAGCGATCCGTCTGCACAGCAGAAATCAGGGTGTCCGTTCGCCGGAACCTACGGACCGTGGCCCCTCGGGGGGTCAGCCCCCGAGCGAGCCCCGGACCGAGGACTTGACCAGACAGGTGTGCAGGGTCAGCGACAGCGCGGCCAGTTCACGCACCGTCTCCTCCGCGCGGGCGCGCGCACCCGCGTCCCGGCTCTTCGCGATCGGGGCGACGATCTGCGCCACGAGCGCGGCCTCCCGGTCGGCGGCAAGCTTGAACGCACGCAGATGCCGTGCCTCCAAACCGAATTCGGCCATCGCCCGCGCGGTCTTGGCCAGCGTGACCGCGTCCGCGTCGAAGTACCCCGCCGGGCCGGGTGTGATCAGATTGGCCCGGATGAGGTCGCCCAGGAACTTCTCCTCGATCCCGGCCTGGTCGAGCAGATCGGCCCGGGTGACCCGGATTTCGTGATCGAACCGCAGATCATCCGGGGAGATCTCGCTCGGCACGACGCCGAGCCTACGAGGCGCGGCCACCGGGCGCACGCCACGTTCGGAAGCACCCACGGCCGGTTCCGCATCGGGCGTGCTGCGCCCGGACTCCGGCGCACCAGGGCGGACGGAGTGCGCTCGGGCGCGGGCTTCCCGCACACCGAGCGTCGCCGCACCGCTATCGATTGCCTCGAGCTGCTCCTTGATCACCTTCAGCGGGAGGTATTGATCGCGCTGCGCGGTCAATACGAACCGGAGCCGTTCCACATCCGCCACGGAGAACCTGCGGTAGCCCGAAGGCGTCCGCTCCGGCCGGATCAGGCCCTCCGCTTCCAGGAAGCGGATCTTGGAGATGGTGACGTCGGGAAAGTCGGGGCGCAGCAGGTCGAGCACGGAGCCGATCGACATCCCTCCGCGTGCCCACTGCGCCGCACCGGTCACAGCGCCAGGTCCTTCATGACTCCGAGCCTTTCATGAGTGCGCGACCCGGCACCGACGCCGTCATAGACTCCCCGCGCCCGCCGACGAGTCGGTCACCTGGGCGCGCGGTCCGGTGAGGAACACCAGCCGGAACTTGCCGATCTGGACCTCGTCACCGTTCTGCAGTTCGGAGGAGTCCACCGGCTCCCGGTTCACATACGTGCCGTTCAGGCTGCCCACGTCGACGACCTGGAAGGAATCGTCGTCCTGACGGAACTCGGCGTGCCGACGGCTGACGGTGACGTCGTCGAGAAAGATGTCACTGTCGGGGTGGCGCCCCGCCGACGTGGTCGGCTGATCCAGCAGGAACCGCGAGCCCGCGTTCGGGCCGCGCTTGACGACCAGAAGGGCCGCGCCCACGGGCAGACCCTCGACCCCTTGGACCGGCTGTTCGCCGGTCGGCTCTCCGGAGCGCGACGCGTCGACCTCGTTCAGGAAATCCGCGCGGAAGACCGACGTCGTCTCGGCCGCGGTCTCCCCGTAACCCGGGTCTTTGTTCTCGCTCACCGTTTCTCTCCTCCTCGAACCTGATTATCCCTGCAAGCAGGTGATACCTCTGGTACCACGACCTGCCGTCGAGTCACTAGATTCCCGGCACAGCCGCCGGGTGCATCTGTTGGCATTGACCGTACCCTGCCGGGCCGCACCCGTGCAGGTAGAACTGGGAAGGCTGCTTCAGCCCCCGATAACTCCTTGATAACCTGCGGCATCCAGCAGTTCACCGAGCGTCGCGTCGAGACTCGCCGCATCGCCCACCTCCAACTCGAACAGCCATCCGTCACCGTAGGGATCGGCGTTCAACGTCTCCGGCTCCGAGTTCAGCAAGTCGTTCACCGCAACGACTTTCGCGCTCAGCGGCGCGTAGATGTCGGACACGCTCTTGGTCGACTCCACCTCCGCGATGCTGTCCGCGGCGACCACCTCCGCGTCCGCCTCGGGCAGCTGCACGAACACAACGTCACCGAGTTGAGACTGGGCGTAGTCGGTGATGCCCACCCGCACCCGGGTCGGCGCGATCCGGCGTACCCACTCGTGCTCCTCGGTGTAGCGCAGATCCTCGGGGGTCTGGGTCACAGGCCGTCCTTTCGTTTGAACGTTGCACGCAAACTCTATCGGCTACGCCGTCCGGTGCCCCACAGCCGGTATCGCTCTTGCGACCGCGATGGCTTTGCCGGTGTACAGCACGCCGGTCCAGACGTAGACCGCGGTGCCCCAGATCAGTAGTGCCCCGCCGAAGGCGCGCCCGAAACCGGCGGCAGCCCAGTCCATCTGCCCCGCCAGCAGCCAGGGCAGCGCGGACATCAGCGCGAAGGTGGCCGCCTTGCCCAGGTAGATCACCTCCGGCGGGGGCAGGTCGCGGCGCTTGTACACCGACAACGTCGCGGTCAGCACGAGGTCGCGGCCGACCAGGATCGCCGCGACCCACCACGGGATCAGGCCGCGGATCACGAAAGCCGCCAGCGTGGCGACCAGATAGAGCCGGTCGACGAACGGATCCAGCAGTGCTCCCAGCCGTGAGGACTGCCCCAGCAGCCGGGCGAGTTTGCCGTCCAGGAAGTCGGTGACGCCGCTGACGACCAGCAGGGCGAACGCCCAGCCATCGGCCCGCTCGATCAGCAGCAACCACAGGAACAGCGGGACGCCCAGCAGGCGCAGCACGCTCAGCACGTTCGGCACGGTCAGGATGCGGTCGGCGAAGACTCCCCGCACTCCGCCGTCGGCGGCGCGTTCCTCCGGTTGGGCTGTGCCCGATTCGGTTGTCACGCCCCGTGCATACCCCACCGACCCCGTTCCTCGCCATCTTCGCGGGCCGAATTTTCCGGATATCGACGCGGCATGCCCGTGCGAGGATGGTTTCCGCCACAGCGCGACGGTGACAGAATGATTTGGAATATTTCTCACCATGTGGCCGGTGAGCGAGAGGAAGTCATGTCCGCATTCGACTACGACGTGGTGGTGATCGGCTCCGGCTTCGGCGGCAGCGTCAGCGCCCTGCGGCTCACCGAGAAGGGTTACCGCGTCGGGGTGCTCGAGGCAGGCCGTCGATGGAACGCCGAGGACATCCCGCGCACGAACTGGAATGTGCGCAAATCGATCTGGGCGCCGCGCCTGGGCCTCACCGGTCCGCAGCGGATCAGTCTGCTCGGCAAGTGCGCCGTGTTCTCCGGCGCCGGGGTCGGCGGCGGCTCGCTGATCTACGGGAACACGCTGTACGAGCCCCTGCCGAACTTCTACACCGACCGGCAGTGGGCGCACATCACCGACTGGCGCGCGGAACTGGCGCCGTACTACGACCAGGCCAAGCGCATGCTCGGCGTCGCGCCCAACCCGCGCACGACCCCGGCCGACGAGGTGATCCGGGAGATCGCCGAGGACCTCGGTGTGGCCGACACCTACCATCCGACCGATGTCGGCGTGTTCTTCAACGAGAGCGATCCGGGCACGGAGGTCGACGATCCCTACTTCGGCGGCGCGGGTCCCCGCCGCAACGGCTGCGTGCACTGCGCGCGCTGCTTCACCGGGTGCCCGCACAACGCCAAGAACACCACCACCACGAACTATCTCTATCTGGCCGAACAGGCCGGTGCGCAGGTTCACCCGCTGACCACGGCCACCGCCGTGCGGCCGCTGCCCGGCGGCGGATACGCCGTCGACACCGAGCGGTCCGGCCGCTGGATCCGCAAGCAGCGCAGAACCTTCACCGCCGAGCAGGTGGTGTTCGCCGGCGCCGCGCTCGGCACCCAGAAGCTGCTGCTCGAGATGCGGGACGACGGCGTGCTGCCGCACCTGTCGCCCCGGCTCGGCGAACTGACCCGGAGCAACTCCGAGGCCATCCTCAACGTGGTCAGCCGCGCCCGCCGCGACTTCGCCGAGGGCATCGCGATCACCTCATCGATCCACCCGGAGCCCGACACCCACGTCGAGGTGTGTCACTACGGCAAGGGTCAGAACGCGCTGTTCCCGATGTCGGTGCCGATCGTGGACGGCGGCGCGTTCCGCTTCCTGCGCTTCCTGCTGGCGATCCTGCTGCACCCGCTGGTGTTCCTGCGCAGCCTGAACGCACGGCACGCCTCGGAGAAGTCGGTGATCCTGCTGATCATGCAGTCGCTGGACAACTCGCTGACCTCGTTCCGCCGGCGCGGGCGGCTGCGCACCAGGCAGGGCACCGGCGAGCCGAACCCGACCTGGATCCCCCTGGCCCACGACATCGGCAGACGGTTCGGCGCCAAGGTCGACGGCGACACCCACGGGCTGATCATGGACGTGTTCGACATCCCGGCCACGGCCCACTACATCGGCGGATGCGTGATCGGCGAGAGCCCGCGCAGCGGCGTGGTCGACCCGTACCAGCGGGTCTACGGTCATCCCGGCCTGCACGTGGCGGACGGCTCGGCGGTGACCGCCAATCTCGGCGTGAACCCGTCGCTGACGATCACCGCGCAAGCCGAGCGCGCGATGGCGTTCTGGCCCAACCGCGACGAACCCGACCCGCGGCCGGAACTGGGGTCGGCCTACCGGCGCATCGCTCCGGTGCCGCCGGCGCGACCGGCGGTGCCCGCCGAGGCGCCGGGCGCGCTGCGGTTGCCGATCGAGCCCGCGTCGCCCCGTACCCAGGTGAAGTGAGGCCGACACCACGCGGCATGAACGGTCGCTGGCGGCTAGCGTGATCCGTTGTGTCAGACAGTGGTATCGATCTGCGCTCCTACGTGCCCGCGGAGGAGGTGCGCGCCCGCGGACGCGCGTTGCGTGAGCGGGTTCCGGTCAGCGCAAGGGATCGGGCGGCCACCGGAGTACGGCGTCCGAGCGTGCTCGATTTCGTCGAGATGAGCAATGCGGGCAGGCTGGAGCACCTGATACCGCTGCGGATCGGGCGGATGATCGCCTCACCGTTCACCTTCTATCGGGGCGCGGCGGGGTTGATGGCGGCCGATCTGGCAGGTGGCCCGGACAGTGGGCTCACCGCCCAGCTGTGCGGTGACGCGCACGCGGCGAACTTCGGCCTGTACGGCACCGCGCGCGGCGAGATCATCATGGACATCAATGATTTCGACGAGACCGTGCCCGGTCCGTGGGAGTGGGATCTGGAGCGCCTCGCGGCCAGCCTGGTACTGGCCGGGCGGGAGGCGGGCGCCGACGAGGACGAGTGCCGCACCGCCGCGCGCGACGCCGCCCGTTCTTACCGCCTGGCCGTGGCGGATCTGGCCGCGATGCCGTTCATGGCGTCCTGGTCCGCGCTGCCCGACGAGTCGGTGCTCGCCAGGGCCGAGGCCGATGACCTGCTCGACGACTTCAAGAAGGCGGCCAAGAAGGCGCGCAAGAACACCAGCGCCAAGGTGGTGGCCAAGTGGACCGAGCACCTCGAGGATCACCAGACCGGTATCCGCAAGCACCGCTTCGTCAGCGATCCGCCGATTCTGACCGCGGTGGACGAGCGCGTCGCGGAGGCGGTGATCGGCGGGCTGGAGCGCTATGCCGACACCTTGCCCGAGTCGCGGCGCAATCTCCTGGCCCGGTTCGCCGTGTCCGACATCGCGTTCCGGATCGTCGGGACCGGCAGCGTCGGGCTGCGCAGCTATCTCGCGCTGCTGCACGGCAACGACGGCGAGGCGCTGGTCCTGCAAGTGAAGCAGGCCGCGGCAGCGGCGCTCGCCCCGTTCCTGCCGACGGCCGCCGTACGGCACGAGGGTGAGCGAATCGTGCGAGGCGCCAGGCTTGTTCAGTCCGAGTCGGATCTCCTGCTCGGGTGGACGTCCCTCGACCCGGTCGGCGACGGCGTCGAAATGCCGTTCATCGTCCGGCAATTCCGCAATATGAAGGGCGGCATCGATCCCGCCGAGTTGCCCGCGGACGACCTCGACGACTACGGGCGGCTGGCGGGCGCGCTGCTGGCCAGGGCCCATTCCCGGTCGCTGGATCCGCGCTTGCTGTCGGGATATCTGGACGGCGACGAACGCTTCGACGACGCGGTCGCCGCGTTCGCGGTGCGTTACGCCGACCGCACCGAAGCCGACCACGCCGAACTGGCCGGTGCCGTGCGGGCGGGCCGGATCGCCGCCGAGTAGCCCGGCCGCCGCGCCTTTCGCCCGACACGCCGTCCGTCGGCACGGGCGCGGCGAATCCGTTGCGGCACCTCGTATCCTGTCCACTGTCGAGTGTCGACGTGAAGGGTGGCCGCCAATGCTCGTGCGAGTCCAGAACGCCGCAGGTACCAATGCCGAGCGGGTGCTGATCGATTGGCTGCGCACCTGGAAGGACCCCGGGAGTCCGCACGGTGTCGCGACGATCACCTGCAGCTTGTTCCACAAGGATCGGCTGCACCAATTCGACGCCGTGGTCTGGACCCCGACCAGCTGCGTGGTGATCGAGGCCGATGCACTGGTCGCCCGCCAGGATGGCGTGCTGGAGGTCCCGCTCAACGGCGAGTGGACGATCAACGGCGAGCCGGTGGCGATGGAGAGCCGCGACCGCAGCACGCCGCTGGACAAATCCCGCGAGCACACTTTCGCGTTGCAGGAATGGCTGGCCGCCCGCGGCCTCGGGCAGCGGGTCGTGCACGGCGTCGCGCTGCTCGTCCCGCTGTCGGGCGCCCAGTTGCGACTCGAACAGCGGTGGGCCGATCCGAGTTTCGACGTGATCATCGGCGACGACCCGGGCCGGCTGCGGCACTACTTCGACTCGCTCGCCACGGAGGAGAAGTTCCTCTGGACGGCCAACGACGTCGCCGTCGCGTTCCGCGGTCTCGGCATCCTGCCCTACCTGCCCGCGCCGCAGGAACTGCTCAACGAGGGCTTTCTCGGCCCGATCGACATCACGCTCTGGCACGGTGGGCCCAACCAGGCGCAGGCCGAGGCCTACGCGGAGGAACTCGCGCAGGCCGAGCGGGAAGCGCAGGCGTCCGCCTTCGTCATCCGGGCGCCCTGGTACAGCCCGTGGAAGCTGTATCCACGCGAGTCCGGCGACCTCGACTTCGGGCGCGCGGTGATGCGCACCGTCCTGGCCATCGGCATGATCGTCGCCTTCGTCTGGGTCGTGTGGTTCGTGGTCACCGCGCTCACGGCGTACGGACCGGGCTGAGCGGCCGCCGACGGGGGCGACCGCCCGGCCGCTAGGACGACGCCGAGATCGGCTGGTCCCGCTGGAAGACGCTCGCGTCGTCGAGCATGGCCGCGCGCAGCATCCGCTCCGGCACGCCCATGGCCTCGACCAGGGTCGAAGCGTGCGGACGCAGCCGGTCGACCAGTTCGTTGACGCCGCGGCGCACCGCCTTCGCCCGGTCCACCGACATGAACCGGTGCATGATGTACCAGGCCTGGTTCTCCTCGATGGTGGAGTAGACGAACAGGTCGCACATCCAGTCGGCGAGTTCACGCGCGGCCGGGTCCTCGATGTCGGAGATCCCTTCGATGAACGCCTCGAGCACCAGCCGGTCGATGTGCGCCGAGCCCGCTGCCAGGATGTGGTCTTGGGCATTGTTGAACGCCTCGAACGGGCCGGTCTCCTCGGCCCTGGCGCGCAGCCGGTGCGCCGCGGTGCGGACCAGGTAGTCCTCACGGTCGGCGAACAATTGCAGTTGCACCGCCCGGCGGGACAGATCGCCCTCATCGATGGAATCGTCGCCGCGGTCACGGAGGGTCTGGATCAGCTGGCGCACGCCCGAACGCTTGCGCACCACGTCACCGGCCATGGTCGCGGCGAAGCGCACCCAGCCCAGGGCGTCCAGGTCGCGCACCTCGTCGGCGTAGGCGGTGAGCAGTTCCTTGGCCACCAACTGGGTGAGCACCACGTTGTCACCTTCGAAGGTGGTGAACACGTCGGTGTCGGCCTTCAAGTTCACCAGCCGGTTCTCCGTGAGATAACCCGCGCCGCCGCACGCTTCGCGGCACTCCTGGATGGCGCGGGTGGCGTGGTTGGTCTGCGCGACCTTGAGGCCTGCCGCGCGCTTCTCCAGCGCGCGCTGTGCGCCCGGCTCGAGATTCTGGCCGGTCTGCACCAGGTGCATCCGCCGCACCAGGTCGTTCTGCGCGAACGCGAGCGCATACGACTTCGCGACCAGCGGCAGCAGACGGCGCTGGTGGCTGCGGTAGTCCAGCAGCACGGTTTCCACCCCGGTGTCCGGGTCGGAGAACTGGCGGCGCAGCAGCGCGTAGCGCACCGCGATGCTCAAGGCGACGCGCGCGCCCGCCGCCGCGGCGCCGCCGACGCTCACCCGGCCGCGCACCAGGGTGCCGAGCGTGGTGAAGAACCGGCGGCTGGGGTTGTCGATTTCGGAGCTGTAGGTGCCGTCGGGGGCGACGTCGGCGTAGCGGTTGAGCAGGTTCTCCCGGGGCACGCGCACGTGATCGAAGACGATGCGCCCGTTGTCCACGCCGGGCAGGCCGCCCTTGAGGCCGTCGTCATAGGTGGTCACGCCGGGCAGGTCGGCGCCGTTCTCGTCGCGGATGGGCACCAGCAGGCAATGCACGCCCTTGTTCTCGCCCTGCGTGATCAGCTGCGCGAACACCGCGGCCATCCTGGCGTGTTCGGCCGCGCCCCCGATGTAGTCCTTGCGCGCCGACGGCGTCGGCGAGTGCACCACGAACTCTTGGGTCTGCGGGTCGTAGGTCGCCGTGGTCTCCAGGTTCGCGACGTCGCTGCCGTGCCCGGACTCGGTCATCGCGAAGCAGCCGAGCAGATCCAGCGAGATCAAGCGCTCGATGAACTCCCGGTGCCGTTCGGTGCCGAGATTCTCCACGGCGCCGCCGAAAAGACCCCACTGCACGCCCGACTTCACCCACAACGACAGATCCGCGTACGCGAGCATCTCCAGGCCGACCACCGCCGCGCCCGGCTCACTGGTACCGCCGTTCTCCCGGCGGAAGCCGCGCTCGGCGAACCCCATCGTGGAGATCGCCTTCATCTGCTCGAGCACGCGCGCCCGGGCGGCCTTGTAGTCCTGGTAGGGATCGGCGGTGAACTCCTCCCCGGCCAGCAAGGTCCTGGCTTCGTCCCGGACGGCCGCCCAAGGGCCGTCGAGTGCCGCGCGTAGGTGGTCCGCCGTCGTTGCCGTGCCGCTAGTCATGTCTCGACGATAGCCCCGTACACGGGCGGCAAACCGTGATGCGCGACAAGTCGGCGACAGGTCTTGCTAGACCGTTGAACGACTGTTTAATATACTGAACATGTGTTTAACCAACAGCCCGTTCCGCAAGGATCCGCCGACGATCTGAGCACCGCGGCGCGCATTCGCGATACCGCGATCGAGGTGTTCGGCGAACACGGATTCCAGGTCGGAGTCCGCAAGATCGCCGCCGCCGCCGGCGTCTCCCCCGGCCTGGTCAACCATCACTTCGGGTCCAAGGACGGCCTGCGCGCCGCCTGCGACGACCGGGTGCTGCAGTTGATCCGCGACGAGAAGGTCAAGGCGATCACCGCGTCGTCGATGAAGGCGGGCATGCTCGACGCCCTGGCCGAGATCGAGTCGTACGCGCCGCTGGTCGCCTACATGGTGCGTAGCCTGCAGGCAGGCGGACCGATGGCGGAATCACTGTTCGAGCACATGGCCGCAGATGCCGAGGGATACCTCGAGAAAGCGGTCGAGGCGGGCAGGATCAAACCCAGCCGCGACCCGGCGGCGCGCGCCCGATACCTGATGATGCTGAACGTCGGCGCAACCATGCTGTACATGCAGATGCGCCAGCACCGCGACGAGACGATCGACTACCGCAAGGCGATTCGCGAACTCAGCGAAGAACTCACCCCACCGGCCCTGGAGTTCTACACCCAAGGGCTGCTCACCGATCCCACGATCTTGGACACATTCACCAAGGAGAAGTGATGTCCGACATCATCGAAGTCCGCGATCTGCGCAAGACTTTCGGTCACGTCACCGCGCTCGACGGCCTCGACCTCACCGTCACCGAGGGCGAGATCCACGGCTTTCTCGGCCCCAACGGCGCGGGCAAGTCCACCACCATCCGGGTACTGCTCGGCATCCTGCGCGCCACCGGCGGGCAGGCTCGACTGTTCGGCCGCGACCCGTGGGCCGACGCGGTCGCATTGCACCGCGAATTGGCTTATGTGCCAGGCGATGTCACGTTGTGGCCGTCGCTGTCGGGCGGGGAGACCATCGATCTGCTCTCCCGGATGCGGGGCGGTCTCGACGAGAAGCGGCGCGATGAGCTGATCCAGCGCTTCGATCTCGACCCTCGCAAGAAGGCGCGCACCTATTCCAAGGGCAACCGCCAAAAGGTCTCGCTGGTCGCCGCGCTGGCCTCCGACGCGCCGCTGCTGCTGCTCGACGAGCCGACCTCGGGGCTGGACCCGCTGATGGAGCAGGTCTTCCGGGAGTGTGTGCACGAGGCGCGAGAGCGCGGCGCGACCGTCCTGTTGTCCAGCCACATCCTGTCCGAGGTCGAAGCGCTCTGCGACCGGGTCACCATCATCCGCGCCGGGCGCACGGTGGAGAGCGGGTCGCTGTCGGATCTGCGCCACCTGTCGCGCACGTCGATCACCGCCGAATTGACCGGCGACGCGGGCGATCTGAGCCGCATCCCGGGCGTGGAGGATATCGAACTCGATAACCACACGCTGCGCTGCCAGGTCGACAACGAGCACCTCGGCGAGCTCATCCGGGTGCTCGGCGACGCGGGCGTGCGCAGCCTGACCAGCACGCCGCCCACGCTCGAAGAGCTGTTCCTGCGGCACTACCACGTCGACGGCCACGGCGCCGAGTCCGGCGCGGCCACCGGGGAGAAGGTGCGAGCATGACCACCGCCATCGCCGGCCGCGCCACGGCGGCGCAGGTATTCGGCGTATCCGGCGACTTCGCGGGCACCGGGCGATTGCTGCGGCTGTACCTGCGGCGCGACCGAATCGTGCTGCCGCTGTGGACGCTGCTCATCGGCCTGATGCCCGCGTTCCAGGTCGCCGGCATCAAGGGTCTGTACGACAACCAAGCGTCCCTCGACAGTTTCGCGCGGACCACGGCCGACAGTCCCGCGCTGATCGCCATGTACGGCCCGGTGTTCAGCTCCGCGCTCGGGTCGATCGGCACCTGGAAAGCAGGCGCCATGTACACCATGATCGCCATCGCCACGGTGCTCACGGTGATTCGGCACACCCGGGTCGAGGAGGAGACCGGCCGCGCGGAACTGGTGGGCGCCACCAGCATCGGACGCTACGCCGGTCTCACCGCCACCCTGCTCATGACCTATTCGGGAGCGTTGCTCGCCGGGATCGTGTGCGCCCTGTCGCTCTACGGCACCGACCTGCCCGGCGCGGGATCGGTGGCCTTCGGCGCCGCCCTGGCCGCGTCCGGCATCGTCTGGGCGGCCGTCGCGGCGGTCGCCGCCCAGGTCAGCGCCGGTGCGCGGGTGGCGCGCGGCGTGGCCTTCGGCGCACTCGGCGCGGCGTTCGCGCTACGGGCGGTCGGTGACGCCGGAAACGGTGTGCTGTCGTGGTTGTCGCCGATCGGCTGGTCGCTGCAGATCCGCCCGTACGCCGAGGAACGCTGGTGGGTGTTGCTGCTCTTCGCCGCTCTCGCGGTGCTGGGCACCGGCGTCGCGTACGCGTTGCTCGGCAACCGCGACGTCGGTTCCGGGCTCATCGCCGAGCGTCCGGGGCCGTCCACGGCGGCGGCGATCCTGTCCGGTCCGTTCGGGCTGGCCTGGCGGTTGCAGCGCGGCACCCTGCTGGCGTGGACGGTGGGCTTCGCGCTCTACGGCCTGCTGATCGGTGGCGCGGTGAACAGCGTCGGCGACATGCTCGACGGCAGCGCGTCCATCCGGGACATGGTCACCCGGATGGGCGGCTCACAGCAGCTGCAGCAGTCCTTCATCACCTACGCGCTCACGATGCTCGCCGCGGCCGCGTCCGCCTACTCGATCTCCGCCGCCCTGCGGTTGCACGACGAGGAGACCAGCGCCCGGGTCGAGGCCACCCTGTCCGGCGCCGTCGGCCGCGTGCGCTACGCGTTGAGTCACATCGGCTTCGCGCTGCTCGGCCCCGCCGCCGCATTGCTGGTCTCGGGCGTGGCGATCGGCATCGTCTACGGCGCGGCGGACGGCGACCTCGGGACGAAACTTTCCCAATCGCTGGCCGCCGCCGCCGTGCAGGTGCCCGCGGTGTGGGTCGTCACGGGCATCGCGGTCGCGCTCTACGGTCTCGCACCGCGGTTCGCACCGGTCGCGTGGGGCGTGCTCAGCGCCATGGTGGTGATCTTCTTCGTCGGCTCGCTCGACGGCCTGCCGCACTGGATGCTCGATCTCGTGCCGTTCGTCCACCCGCCGAAGGTGCCCGGCGCCGAATTCCAGGCGCAGCCGCTGCTGTGGCTGCTCGCGACCGCCGTGGCGCTGCTCGCCGTCGGCATCACCGCCTTCCGCAGCCGCGACCTGCGCTGACGGTGTTCTCCGTGGCCCGCGCGAACCCGTTCGCGCGGGCCACTTCTCGTCAGCGGGCCGTTCGGCTCGCCGCCTGCCTGAGGCGGCGCTCGCTGCGCCCGGCGCGTGGGCACAGCCCGGCCGCACCGAACGGCCGACAGGATATTTGCCGTGACCGACGGTGGGTCGCCGAACGTGGCCGCGCCGCTCCCTGGCGGTGGCCGCTACACCGGCGCCGACGCCGTGCTGCCGACGAAGGACGCGCGCCGCCGGTGCCGATCCGACTGGGCCTGACGGTCGTCAGCGACAGGAGGGCGGGCCGGTCTACGAGGATGGCGTTTGCGGACGGTGTCTTCGGCGCGCGCACCACCCCGCACCGGCGGCCGTCGCCGACGCGGGCGCGAAGCCGGGACGACGATGGCTGCTGGTCGCGGCGGGCGCTATCGTCGTGGCCGGTGCCCTGGTGAGCCCTTGTTGTGATCCGCGGACGCGGTTGGTCACGCCGCGCGTGTCACCCGGCGTGCTCGATTCCCAGTTTTCCCGCCAGGCGCGTGAGGTAGGCCCGGACGTCCTCCGCGGAACGGTCGGGCAGTCCGAAAACGGCTTCGGTGACCCCGGATTCGGCCCAGCGCGCCAGCTGCTGCGCGTCGTGCCGTCCGGCGAGCGCGATGACCTCAGGATTGTCGGCACGCCCCTGCTCGCGCCAGATCCGGCGCAGCAGAGCGATCTTGGGGTCCAGGTCGTCCTCGGTGGGCGTGGTGATCCATCCGTCGGCGTACTTCGCCAGCCAAGTGAAGTTCTTCTCGGTACCCGCCGCGCCGAGCAGGACCGGAATGCGCTTCTGCACCGGCTTCGGCCAGGACCAGCTGGCGCCGAAGGTGACGAACTCGCCGTCGAAGCCGGCTTCCTCTTCGGTCCACAGCACGCGCATGGCCTCCAGATGCTCCCGCAGCACCGTTCTGCGTTTGCCCGCGGGCACGCCGTGGTGGGCCAGTTCGTCGGTGTTCCAGCCGAATCCGACGCCGAGGCTGACCCGGCCGCCGGACAGGTGATCCAGCGAGGCGATGGTCTTGGCCAGCGTGATCGGATGGTGTTCGGCGGGCAGCGCCACCGCGGTGGACAAGCCGATGCGCTCGGTCACGGACGCGGCGGTGCCGAGCGCGACCCACGGGTCAAGAGTCCGCAGATAACGGTCGTCGGGCAGGCTCGCATCGCCGGTGCGCGGGTGCGCCGCGGCCCGGACCACCGGAATGTGCGTGTGCTCGGGCACATAGAACGTGTCGAATCCGGCACGCTCGGCGGCCAGCGCCGCATCCGCGGGGGTGATGCCCCGATCGCTGGTGAACAACACGATTCCGTACCGCACCGTACGCGCTCCCATCGCCGAAATTAGAACAAGTTCTACCACGAACCGACGGTCCGACCAAGGGGTGATCGCGACCGGCGCGCCCGCCGCGACCCGCACGGATGCCGAGAAGACATCGGATGACTAGGTTCGCCTCCATGAGTCCTGAGGCAACTTCCGTAGGCGATGTCACCACCGGACGGGTGGATCACCTCGGCTGGCGTCGCGGGCTTCGCCTGCGGCGTGCCCGGCCGATTCCGGTCGTCACCCAGGCCGTCGGCATGCTGGTCGCGGACCGGCAGGCGACCGCGGACACCATCGTCACCGCGCCAACGCCGTTGCAGCCGATCGACCTCACCGACGACGCCAGGGTCGCCGAAGTCCTCGACCTCGCGGTCCGGGTCGGCGAAGTGGTGCTGGCCTCCGGCACCGGCGTGGTGGACACCACCACGACGGTGCGGTTCATCGCCGCCACCTACGGGCTGTCCCGGTGCAGCATCGACGTCACCTACGACGCCATCCGCATCTGGGCCGACCGCGGCGCCGCGCTGCCACCGGCCAGCACGATGCGGATCGTGCACTACCGCGCCCTCGATTTCACCCGGCTCGCCGCCGTCGACCGGCTGACCCGCCGGATCCGCCACGAAGTGGTCCCTCCGGTTCAGGCCCGCGCCGCACTCGACGCGATCACCTCGGCGCCGCACCCGTACCACCGCTGGACCGCCACCGCGGCGTGGTCGCTGATGGCGGCGGCGATCGCCGCTCTGCTCGGCGGCGGCGCCCTCGTGGCCGCGGTCAGTTTCGCGACCACCGCGGCGATCGACCGCACCAATCGCGTCCTCAATCGCTACGGGCTGCCGTTCTTCTTCCAGCACATGGTGGGCGGCGCCATCGCGGCGATCCCGGCCATCGTGCTGGCGAGCCTCGCCGCGCGCTTGCGGATCGACGTCGACCCGACCCTGATCATCGCGGCCGGTATCACCGTGTTGCTGAGCGGATTGCAACTGGTCGGCTCGGTGCAGGACGCGATCACCGGCGCGCCCATCACGGCCACGGCCCGCATGCTCGAGGTGATGATGATGACCGGCGGCATCATCGCGGGTATCGCGCTCACTCTGCGCATCGCCGATCTCGTCGACGCCACCGTGCCCCCGGTGTACCTGACCTCCACCCGCGACATCACCGACCTGCCGGTGAAGATCGCGGCCGGTGCGGTGGCGGCCCTGGCGTTCGCGCTCGCCTGTTACGCCGAACGCCGGGCGCTGGCCGCGGCCGCGGGTAGCGGCGCCGCGGGCATCATCTGCTTCATGCTCATCCAGGAGGCGGGTTTCGGCCCGGTGATCTCCTCCGGCGTCGCCGCGACGCTGGTCGGCCTGGCCGGTGGCCTGATGGCCCGCCGCGCGCTGACCCCGCCGCTGGTCGTCGCCGTCGCGGGCATCACTCCGCTGCTTCCCGGCCTCAAGGTCTACCGCGGCCTCTACGCCCTGCTCAACGACGAACTGCTGATCGGAGGCAACCAGCTGCTCGCGGCCGTCGGCATCGGCTGCGCGCTGGCGGCGGGCGTGACTCTCGGCGAATGGTGCGACCGCACCGTGCGCAGGCCGCGGATACTGCGCCGGTTCGGCTCGCTGCGCCGCCCGATCGTCCGGCGCCGCCGCCGATCGACGCCCGCGCACTGAGCCGCGAGGTGCATGCGCGCGCAACTTCCGACCGGTAATCTCTTATCGAACTGGTCAGGGCCCGCGATTCGGTGGCGGCCCCGCTGTGAGGTGAGGTGGTCCGGACATGTCGGAGGCAGTACCGTTCTCGGCGCAGATCCGCACCGCCACCGCGCAACAGCATGCGGAGGCGGAGAACTCTCGCTTCATGAGCGACATGCTCGGCGGATCGCTCGGCGTCGACTCGTATCACCGCTACACCGGCCAGCTCTGGTTCATCTACCGCGCGCTCGAACAGCGGTGGGCGGCGCTGGCCGACGACCCGGTGGCCGGGCCGTTCATCCGGCCCGAGCTGGCCCGCACCGCGGAACTCGAGCGTGACCTCACACATCTGCTCGGCTCCGGCTGGCGAACCGGCTTGGAGCCGCTGCCCGCCACCGCCGCCTACGCCGAACGCATCGACGAGTGCGCGCGCGACTGGCCCGCCGGGTACATCGCCCACCACTACACCCGCTACCTCGGCGACCTGTCCGGCGGACAGGTCATCCGCGGCACCGCGGAGAAGCTGTGGGACCTACCGCATCGCGGCGACGGCGTCCGCTTCTACGTCTTCGACGGAGTCGGCAATCCCGCCGCGTTCAAGCGGGAATACCGCGCCCTGCTCGACCGGCTGCCGCTCGACGACCTGGAGCGCCGCCGCGTGCTCGACGAGGGCAGGCGCGCCTTCGCGATGAACACCGCGGTCTTCGAGGAACTCGCCGAGGAATTCCCGGCCGCGCAGTAGCGGGATCGGGCGCGGCGCATCGCCGTGCGGCAGGCGGCATTTCGGCTGTCGTGCGCGAACGTCGCCGACGTGGGACAGTCGTGATATGAGAGCGCGTCGCCGCATCGCCGTGGTTCTTGCCGGTCTTGTCGGTGTCGGTCTGGTGGGGGGTTGCGGCACGACGTCCGACCCCGGCGCCGGTCCCGGCTCCTCGACGGCGGCCGGGATCGTGCCGTTGATCTCGACGAACGACCTGCGTGCGGCGCAACCGGACGAGGTGCACCTGTTCGGCTTCAACGATCTGCACGGCAATCTGCAGCCGCCGAGCGGGTCCAACGGCAGGATCGCGCAATACGACGCGGGCGGAGCCGCGTATCTCGCCACTCATCTCGCCCGGCTGAAGGCCGCCTATCCGTCCAGCGCGGTGGTGGCGGCCGGGGACAACATCGGGGCCAGCCCGCTGATCTCCAGCCTGTTCCACGACGAGCCGACGATCGACTTCCTCGACAACGTGGGAGTGGCCGCGTCCGCGGTCGGCAACCACGAATTCGACGACGGCGTGCTGGAATTGGCGCGCTTGCAACAAGGCGGATGTGCCTTCGACGGATGTTCTCCCGGCGCTCCCTTCACCGGCGCGAAATTTCCCTATCTCGCGGCGAACGTCATCGATGCGCAGGGCAACCCACCGCCCGCGCTGCGCCCGTGGACCATGCTGGAGGTGGGCGGCCATCGGATCGGCGTAGTCGGCACGGTCACGCCCGAAACCACGAGCATCGTTCTGCCCGAAGGCATCCGGGGCTTCCACTTCGGCGACGAAGCCGCCGCGATCAATCGCTACGTGCCGGAGTTGAAGGCGGCGGGCGCCGAAGCGATCGTGGCGCTGGTGCACGACGGCGGTTCCCAGCGGCCGGAGCGGAACGCGGCCCTGGACTACAACGGCTGTGCGAACGTCACCCCGAACGTGACGGGACTGGCCGAGCGGATCGACCCCGCGGTCCGGGCGGTGTTCACCGCCCACAGCCACCAGCCCTACGTGTGCACCATCGGCGGCAAGGTGATCACCCAGGCCGCCTCGTACGGGCGGCTCGTCACCGACGTCACGCTGCGTTTCGGCGGCGACGGCGTGCAGGCCTCGGCGGTCAACCGCGTGGTGACCCGCGAGGTGACACCCGACGCTCAGACGACCGCGCTGATCGACTTCTACACCGAGCAGTCCCGGCCGCGCGCGGGCCGCGTCGTCGGCGCGGCCGCGAACGCCCTCCCGCACGACCCGGGACCGGCGGGCACCTCGCCCCTGGGCGACGTGATCGCCGATTCCATGCTGTCGGTCACGGCGGGTCCGGCCGCCGCCGTCGCCGCCTTCATGAACCCCGGTGGCGTGCGCGCCGATCTGAAGCAGGGGCCGGTCACTTATGGCGACCTCTACACCGTCCAACCGTTCGGCAACCAGGTCGTCACGCTCACGCTGACCGGCAGCCAGATCCTGCGCCTGCTGGAACAGCAGTGGAACAACACCGGCAAATCGACCATTCTGTCTCCGGCGGGAATCAGCTATACCTATTCCGACACCGCCCCCACAGGCGCGAAGGTGATCGCCGACAGCGTCCGCATCGCAGGTCAGCCACTGAATCCCGTCGCGACGTATCGCATCACGACCAACAACTTCCTGGCTTCGGGAGGCGACGGATTCACCGTCTTCACCGAGGGAGCCGATACCGCGGTGGGCCCGACCGACTTGGACGCCTTCGAGACGTTCCTGCGCGACAAGCCTCCGCTGCAGACGCCACCCGCCCGCGTCGAGAAGAAGTAGCGAGACCGGACGCTGCCCAGTTGCTGGACACTCGACCAGAACTCGGGTAACTGGAAATCTTTGTAACACATACCGTTTGACCTGCGCCGACGGTGACCAGTCCCACAGGGTGAACGGGTCATGATCGCTTGCCGGGGCCGCACGCGGTCGATTACTGTTGAGTAATAAGTCAGGACGAAGGTGTTCCTACTTTCGGCCCGACGTCTGTCGCTGGGGGCCGAATCGACGCTGTCCGCATCCATTGCCGCATGCCGGATGAATTGTGCGACAACAAGGTTCGACTGAACAGCAGGAGAGTGCGATGGCCACTTACATCGTGACGGGCGGGACCGGTTTCCTGGGCAGGCGGGTTGTGCAAGACCTGCTGGACAACGACGCCGAGGCGATCGTCCACGTGTTGGTGCGTGAGACGTCACTGGGCAAGTTCACCGACATCGCGGCGGGCTGGCGCGGCGCCGAGCGGGTCTACGCGCTGATCGGTGATCTCACCGCCGAAGGGCTCGGTTTGGCGTGCGAAGCGCCACGGGCCGACCACATCGTTCATCTGGGCGCGGTCTACGACATGACGGCCGACGAGGACACCGCGCACGCGGCGAACGTCACCGGCACGCGCTCGGTGCTGGCCCTGGCTCGCGAGCTGGGCGCGGTGCTGCACCACGTGTCTTCTGTGGCGGTGGCGGGCGACCACAAGGGCAAGTTCTTCGAGGAGGACTTCGACCTCGGACAGCAGCTGACCTCGCCGTATCACCGCACCAAGTTCGCCGCCGAGAAACTCGTCCGCCAGGCGCGCGGCGTGCGCTGGCGGGTCTATCGGCCCGCGATCGTCGTGGGCGATTCCCGCACCGGCGAGATGGACAAGATCGACGGCCCCTACTACTTCTTCGGCGCGATCGCGCGGCTGGCCACGCTGCCGTCCGATCTGCCGTTGCCGCTGCCCGATCTCGGCGCCACGAATATCGTTCCGGTCGACTACGTCTCGGCCGCCATGAGCGAACTGATCCGTCGCCCCGGCCTGGACGGACGCACCTTCCACCTGGTCAACCCCGAGCCGCAGCCCTTCGGGGAGGTGTATCGCGCGCTCGCCGCCGCGGCGGGCGCCCCGACCGGCGTGGGAACGGTGCCGGGCAGCGGTTTGGCGCTCAGCGGCCTCGCGCACATCCCCGGCGTCACCACCGTGCGCGATTTCCTGCTCGAGCAGGTGGGCATCCCGGCCGAAGTCGCTCCGCACACCTCGTTCTCCGCGGAGTTCATCAGCGATTCGACCCGCGCCCAGCTGCGCGGCTCCGGTCTGACCGTCCCGTCGTTCGACAGCTACGCCGAGCGGTTGTGGCAGTACTGGCGCGACCACCTCGACCCGCAGCGCGGCCGCGTGTCGGTCACCGGTGACCCGCTCGCCGGGCGGGTCGTGCTCATCACCGGAGCGTCCTCCGGTATCGGACTGGCCACCGCGCACGCCGTCGCCCGGCGCGGCGCAACGGTCCTCATGGTCGCCCGCGGTCACGACGACCTGGCGGCCGCCGCCGAGGCGGTGCGCGCGGAGGGCGGTGTCGCGCACACCTACCCGTGTGACATCACCGACTCCGAAGCGGTCGAGAAGCTCGTGCAGTGCGTCCTCGACGACCACGGCCACGTCGACTACCTGGTGAACAACGCGGGCCGTTCGATCCGCCGCTCCGTGCTCAACTCCACCGACCGGATGCACGATTTCGAGCGCACCATGGCGGTGAACTACTTCGGCGCCGTGCGGCTCATCCTGGGACTGCTGCCGTCGATGCGAGCGCGCCGCTTCGGGCACGTGGTCAACATCTCCTCGATCGCGGTGCAGACCAAGGTGCCCCGGTTCGCCGCCTACGTGGCGAGCAAGTCGGCGCTGGACAACTTCAGCGACATCGCGGCGGTGGAGAACCGGGATGCCGGTATCACGTTCACCTCGGTGCGGATGCCGCTGGTGCGGACCCCGATGATCGCCCCGACCGACCTGTACCGCTCGCTTCCGGTGCCGGATCCGGATCAGGCCGCGGCGATCGTGGTGCGCGCGCTGGAGGACCGGCCGCATCGCATCGACACGCCCGTCGGCACCTTCGCCCAGGCGGTCGAGTTGCTGATGCCGTCGGTGAAGCGTCAGATCATGCACCAGGGCTTCCGGCTGTTCGGGGAGTCCCGCGCGGCGCGGGGCGGCTCGGACCGCCGTCCGGCCGATCCGTCGCCCGCTGCCGAAGCGCCCGGCGGCGCGCTGTCCGCGCTGGCGCCGGTGATCATGCCGCTCATGGCGCTGCCCTCCCCCGCGGCGCGCGTCGCGCGCGTGGTTCCGGGCTTGCAGTGGTGACTGTGCAGGACTGAGGGGTGGGACCGACCTCGGGTCGGTCCCACCCCGCGGATTTCCCGTCTCGGGATGTCACATCCGGTCTACCGCGAACTCCACGGCGGGCCACATGGCCCACCGGTAGTCCGTGTGCGCGGCCGGACGGATGCCGCCTTCACACACCGGATCACCGCTCGCGCAGTAGTTTCCGGTCCGCCCGGCGTATCGGTCCGGCACGTTCCAGCCGATCAGCCGGATCGGGTCGCCGAACAGCAGCACCGCCGCCACCCGGGATTCCAGATCTCCGGGCAGGGAGTAGATGCCACCGAGCACGGTGACGATGCCGGTGCCGAGCACCCCGTGGGTGACGACGGCTCCTTGCGAGAAGCCGACCAGGATGAACCGCTGGTCCGGGCAGTTCGCCGCTTGCCACATCAGGTGCGCGGTCATGTCCTGCGTGCCGCGGCTGATCGAGGACGGATCGAGCAGGTCGGCGGGGTAGTCCACCCGATAGGCCTGCGAATCGACCGGAAGTGCTTGCCACAGTGCGTCGTACAGCGGATCGCCCACCACCGAACCCAGATACCCGGGTTCATGGGTGCCTCTGGCGACGACGACGTCGACCGCCACACAGGACGCGGCCCATGCGTGCATTCCCGTCGCAGCCCCGAAACCCGCGACGATCAGTAGCACGGCGAATGCCCTTACTACACGCCACTTCTCGAACTGGATTACCTTCCGGTTGGCCATCGTACTCACCTACTCACGCCGTTGTGAGACAGCCGATCGACACTTGTCAGTGACAATTACTCGGCTATATCCGCGAAGGTAAGAACGGCTCAGGAGGCCGTCAAGGAACTCCATCCGACCGATACGGAGTCAGCGCCGAATCGTGTTCTACGGCAGGAGAACCGCCGCACCGGCAAATCGTCCGTGCGCGAGATCGGCCAGCGCCCGATCGGCCATGTCCAGGGAATACCCGTGCGTGGTCAGATGTATCCGGTGTTCGCCGGCGAAAGCCAGGAATTCGCGGGCATCCGCGCGGGTGTTCGCGGTCACCGAGCGAATCTCTCGTTCCTGGAACAGATGCCGCTGGTAGTTCAAGGCGGGAATGTCGCTGAGATGAATACCGGCGACGGCAAGGATCCCGCCGCGATCGAGCGCCGCCAGCGCGGGCGGCACCAGCTCACCGACGGGGGCGAACAGGATCGCCGAATCCAGCAGCACCGGAGGCGGATCCGCCGCGCCCTGCACCGAGGCGGCGCCCAGCGCGGCGGCGAGCTCCCGCGCCGCCGGATCCCGCGTCATCACGTGCACCTCCGCTCCGCGCGCGGCGGCTACCTGAGCGGCGATGTGGGCGCTGCCGCCGAAACCGTAGATCCCCAGCCGCCCGCCCTGCGGCACGGCGGCCCGCAGCAGCGCCCGGTACCCGATGATGCCGGCGCACAACAGCGGGGCGGTATCGGCATCGGAGTAGCCCGGGGGCAGGCGCAGCGCGTAAGTCGAGGGCACACAGGCGAATTCGGCGTAGCCGCCGTCGGCGTCCCAGCCGGTGTAGGCCGAGTGCGGACAGAGGTTCTCCGCCCCGCGCAGGCAGAACTTGCACTCGCCGCACGTGTGCCGCAGCCAGGCGATGCCCACCCGGTCCCCCACCGCGAAACCCTCCGCGGCCCTGCCGACCGCGACGACCTCGCCGACGACCTCGTGCCCCGGCACCACCCCCGCGCGGTGCACCGGAAGGTCGCCTTCGGCCACGTGCAAGTCGGTCCGGCACACGCCGCAGGCCAGCACACGCACCAGCAGTTCGCCGGGACCGGGTTCGGGGACGGGTGTTCGCTCCGCGTCCAACGGTCCGCTCTCGATCGGACCCGGCCTGCGCACCCGCCAGCAACGCATCGCGGACGTTCCGCTGCGAACCTCGCTCATCGGATCACCTCGCACCGATCGGATCGACACGGATGGGCACCCCGACCGCGGCGGTCGGGCCGGAATCACCCTACTCGGCGAATACGGCCACGCGGTCCGGCGAATTCTGATACGTTTCTGTATCGAGTACATTCCTGTATCCAACGCCTCGACCGAGGAGGTGCCCGATGACGTCCGATGCCGCGCAGGCCGCGCCCGCCCGGGTCACCCGCCGCCGCGCCGAAACCAGGAACCGGCTGCTGACCGCCGCCTACGAGGCGTTCGCCGAGGAGGGTTTCGGCCGCGCCACCGTGGAGCGGGTCTGCGAGCGCGCCGGATTCACCCGCGGGGCGTTCTACTCGAACTTCAGCTCGCTGGACGAGCTCTTCCTGGCCATGTGGGAGCAGCGCTCCACGGCGATGCTCACCGAGGCGAGCGCCATCCTGGACGAGATCGCGGCCGAGGGCACCGATGACGTACGCGCCGCCGTCCAGCGACTGGAACGGGCGGTCCCGGTCGACGAGGGCTGGTACCGGATCACCGCCGAATTCACCGCGCACGCCCTGCGCACCCCCGCGCTGCGCCGGGTGATGGCCGCTCGTGAGGAGGCCATCGTCGCGGCGCTCATGCCCACGATCGTCGCGGCGCTCGCCCGCGGCGGCCGCACCGTGCCCGATCCGGAGGCGTTCGGGCAAGCGCTCATCGCCGTCCACGACGGCACCAGCGTGCAGGTACTGATGGAGCCGGACAGCCGCGCCGTGCGCGAGCGCCGCACCGAACTCTTCCACCACGTCGTGCTGGCCTACAGCACCGCAACCGAAGGATGAACATGTCCCACAGCAGCCCCGAGGCGGACGTCCTCGTCGTCGGCGCCGGGCTGGCCGGCCTGGTCGCCACGCACGAACTGGTCAAGGCCGGTCGCACGGTGCACGTGCTCGATCAGGAGAACCGCAACAACCTCGGCGGCCAGGCGTTCTGGTCGCTGGGCGGGCTCTTCTTCGTCGACAGCCCGGAGCAGCGGCGTCTCGGCATCGAGGACTCCTACGATCTTGCTCTGCAGGACTGGCTCGGCTCGGCCGGGTTCGACCGCGACGACGAGGACAAATGGGCCAGGCAGTGGGCGCAGGCGTACGTGCGGTTCGCGGCCACCGAGAAGCGGGACTACCTGCGCGACCTCGGCCTGCGCGTGACGCCGCTGGTCGGCTGGGCCGAACGCGGCGGCGCCACCGCTGACGGGCACGGCAACTCGGTGCCGCGCTTCCACCTCACCTGGGGCACCGGCCCCGAGGTGGTCCGGGTCTTCGCCGAGCCCGTGCTCGAAGGCGAGCGGCGCGGGCTGGTCCGCTTCGGCTTCCGTCACCGGGTGGACGAATTGATCGTGGAGGACGGCGCGGTGGTCGGTGTGCGTGGCGCCGTGCTCGAGGACACCGATCTGGAGCGCGGTCGCGCCTCGTCCCGCACCGAAGTCGGCGGGTTCGAACTGCGCGCCAAGGCCGTGATCGTGGCTTCCGGCGGGATCGGCCACAACCACGAGCTGATCCGGCGCAACTGGCCCACCGAACGACTGGGCCCGTGCCCGGAGACCATGATCTCCGGCGTGCCCGCGCACGTCGACGGCCGAATGCTGGCCATCACCGAGACCGCGGGCGGCGCCATCGTCAACCGCGACCGCATGTGGCACTACACCGAGGGCATCGTCAACTGGGACCCGATCTGGCCCGACCACGCCATCCGGATCATTCCGGGGCCGTCCTCGCTGTGGTTCGACGCCAACGGAAAGCGGCTGCCCGCACCGTGTTTCCCCGGATTCGATACGAACACGACGATGAAGGAGATCCTGAAGACCGGCTACGACTACTCCTGGTTCGTGCTCACCCAGTCGATCATCGAGAAGGAGTTCGCGCTGTCGGGCTCCGAGCAGAACCCGGACATCACCGGCAAGGACCTCAAACTCACTTTGAAGAGCCGCGTGGCCAAGGGCGCGCCGGGCCCGGTCGAGGCGTTCAAGCAGCACGGCGTCGATTTCGTCGTCGCGGACACGCTGCGCGAGCTGGTCGAGGGCATGAACAAGATCGCGCGCGGCCCCCAGTTGGATTACGACGACCTGGAACGCCAGATCGTCGCGCGCGACCGGGAACTGGCGAACAAGTACGGCAAGGACAGCCAGCTGATGGCGATCGCCAACGCGCGCCGATACTTTGGCGACAAGGCGGGCCGGGTCGCCAAACCCCACCGGATCCTCGATCCCGCCGCGGGCCCGCTGATCGCCGTCCGGCTCAACATCCTCACCCGGAAGACCTTGGGCGGTCTGCAGACCGACCTGAGTTCCCAGGTGATCAGGCCGGACGGCACGGCGTTCCCGGGTCTGTACGCCGCGGGTGAGGTCGCCGGATTCGGCGGCGGCGGTGTGCACGGCTACAACGCGCTCGAGGGCACCTTCCTCGGCGGGTGCATCTTCTCCGGCCGGGCCGCTGGGCGTGCGCTGGCCGCGAGGCTCACCTGAGCGCTACCGTCGACAGCCGGACGCGACCGTGACGGGCCCTGTCGCGGTTGCCAGCGACGGCGACGACGTGAACGACGGCGCGCCGGAATAGAGCCGGGTGCCCGCCGAGTATCGCCCCGGTTCCACCCGCACATCGGTGATCTCGGCCTCGTTGCCGAAGACGTCCGTCACGCGCGCGGTGAACGGGCCCAGCCCGGCGCCGGAAAGGGTCCAGTAGTTGTCGGCCCGTCGGCTGAGCTGTCGCCACGGCCCACCCTCCCCCGGACGAACAGCCGCCTCGCGCAATGGGTTTCCGGTGCCGCCGAACAGGATGCCGAACCAGGACGCGGACGAATCCGGCTTCACCTCGTAGGTCAGCTCCTGCGCCGGTTGCGGATCGCGGACCAGACGGTAGCCGACCCGCGCCACTCCGTCGCGGGGATCGGCGATCCGCTCGAACGCCGCCGCGCTGAGATCCAATTGTCCCGGAGCGCATGCCGGGCAGTGGTCGACCACCAGCGCGCGGACCGACCCCCGTGGGCCCGCGATGTCCAGCAATGCCCCGCAGAGATCGGCGCGCCCGTAGTCGCGGGTCGAAAGCCCGGCATAGTAGCCGTCCGGCGGCAGCTCGCGGAAGGAACACGATGTCCGCGTGCCGAAGACGTAGTAGCGCACCTCGGCGGACATGTCCGGCCCGATCGGCGCGAAAGTCACGGCGGACACGGGAAATCGGGACGGCGAGGACACCTCGTCGAGCGGATGCGCCGCGGCGCAGGTCGGCGCCGACGGCCGCACCAGCCAGACGACCACCGCGACGGTGGCCAGCGCGCCCGCCGCAAACCATAGCCATTCGGAACGGAATGGCCGCTCTTGGATCGGTACCCGGTGCATCGCTTCCCCGACTCCGGCTCGGCTCCTCGCGGACTGTCCATCCTGACTTCACCAGGAAAGCAGCCCGGCCGCTCGCGCGCACAGCGAACGAAAATTCTTCACAGTGAAAGAGCACCCTTTCGTGGCGAACTCGCAACCTGGCAAGCGCTCTACAACGCATCTAACGCCTCATACCAACGGCTGCGTCTACTCACCCCGCGGCCGGTCGGTGAGAGGTGGCTGTCGTGAACAAGATCTTGCCGCCCATCGTGCCCAGCGGCGGCCCGCTTGCTGCAGCTCCTGCGCTGTCCAACTCTCGGAACGATCGTCCGCTGACCACGTTGTATCAGCCTCCGTCTCGGCAAGAGCCGCGGTGGCTTTGCAGTGTTCGCCGTGTGGACGCCAGAGGCCGAGTGATCGACAAGGCGCTCCTTCCCGCTCTCGGCTGGCGCCCCGGCATGCGGCTCGGGGGCAGGCTGGAGGGCGAGGTCGTTGTCGTCAGCAGCTTCGGAGATCCTGAACTATGGATCACTGCAGCTGGTGACCTCCGACTTCCAGCCGTGTTCCGGCGCAAGGCCGGGATTCGCGCCTTCGACCGGATCCTTCTCGCGGCAGACCTTAAAGAAGGCGTGCTCTCTATGTTCGGCCCTGCCGCCGTCGATGCGATGATCAGGCGGGAACTGCAAACAGCTCCTCTCTCGGAGGAGGGCCGATGACACCATCAGCATCGAGCGCCGAAGTGCAGACCGCTCAATTACTCCTCGAACGATTGGGAGTAAGTCTCGAGGATCTCACGTCCGGTCAGTCGAAGCGAGCGGTACCAACCTTTGCCGAGTATGTGCCCGTCGTCTATGCGGCCATGCCACCCGGCGTTACCCGCGAAAACTACAAGTGCTATTGGAAAAAAGTCGTCGCGGCATGGCCGGATCGCCGACTCGATGAGCCGACCATCACGGAATTCAAGCAACTCATCGGCACATTACAGGCGCAACGCGCAGTCCGGCGCACTGATCGCGGTGGGTACGCCCTTGCGCAGGTGGCGGTCAACGCACTCCGCTGCCTATACCGGCACGCAGTCGATGACAAGTTGATTAGTCCTGCGGACAATCCTGCAATCGCGCTGGTCAAGCCGAAGAGACGCTCCTCAAGTCGTGGAGCCATACCGACCGATCGACTCGCGGAGATCAACCGTGTCGCGGCCGAGTATGGCGATGAACCTGAGTTGACCACACTGATTCTGCGAATGTGCACCGAAACCGCCTGTCGACGGGGCGGCATCCTGGCCTTGAGGAAGCAGGATTTGGATCCGGACCAATGCCTCGTTCGGCTTCGCGAGAAGGGCGACACCGAGCGCTGGCAACCTGTATCACCGACTCTGATGCGGGCGCTACTGGACCACCACGCATCCCGCGCTCACTTGCGGAGCGGGAAAAGCCGGCTAGCAGGAAACGGCAGACCGATCAGCAGGAACGCTGACGAAAGACTGTTCCGCTACAAGAACGGCGCTCCGATCACTGCGACGCGATTCGTCATCATGTGGCGGCAGATCGGCGAGCAGCTGCCGTGGGTGAAGCAGCAAGGAATCACGTGTCACTGGCTGCGTCACACCACGCTGAGATGGGTAGAGCGGAATTTCGGTCATGCTGTCGCCAAGGCTTATGCGGGACACGCCGACAACCACAGTGACGGCGCCACCTCGATCTATACCCGCGCAACCCGCGAAGAGGTGGCTTACGCCCTGTCGGCCTTGACCGGAGAACCGCACCCAGTGGCTCCCCAGGTCGCCACTGCTTACACGGAGGAACTTTCAAGGTGAATATCTCCGCCCGCGATCCGGACCCGACTACCAGCTCAGGGCCCCAGCCGGCCTGGAAAAGGCGACACATGCCATGGCTGCTGCGTCGGCGTAGGCGCCGCGCTGATGCACTGGATCCGAATGAGCTTGCTCGCCGCCTCGCGGCGGCGAAGGCGTGTCTGCCTTCTCTGCAAGATCCGGCGCTTTACGACGCGTACGACGAAAGCGAGCTCGATTCCGAGCAAAAGCTGCACCGCTGGATTCGGGCGCAGGGCCGGCGCGATCGTCAGAGCCAGGTTCGCCGGGAGCGCGCATCAAAGAATCGCTCGCGGCGCACCGCGGAGCGGATTCGCGCCAGTGAACAGCGGGAGCTGCGGTGGCATGCGCGTGCGCGAGCCGAGCGTCGTCGTGCCACCAGCGCGGATGCGTTGGAGGGCACGCTACACCGTCGCGCGACGTGGTCGTCGTTGCGGCTGCGCGCGGTCATCGTCGTCGGGCTGGTGTGGTCGGCGGTGAACGTCGGACGCAACCTCGCCCCCGAAGGCGGACCGACAGGTGCGTCCTGGTGGCTGTTGTGGCTGCTGTCGTTCGGCATCGAGGCGATGATCTCGGTGCCGATCCTGGAAGTGATGGCACAGGCCGCGACCGCCGCACGGCTGGGTGTCACGGTCGACCGCCGCAAGATCCTGCTGTTCGAAGCCTGCCTGTTGACCGCAACAGTCGGCCTCAACAGCGGGCCTCATCTCGCGGCAGGAAACCTCGGCCGCGCCGCCGAGTATGCGGTCGCGCCGGTGATGGTGGTTGTCCTGATGTGGTTGCACGCCTGGCTGGCCCCCCGCTACGCCCAGCTCATCAACACGGTCAGAACAACCGGCACCCCCGACGATACGTCGGACTCCACAGATCGTGCGGACGGCGATCATGGCGCCGACCAGACCATTCGCCCCCTGCATGTGGACGACTACCTTGCGACGGTCACGGCGCACACCACTACACCCCCTGCACATGCGACCGGCCTGGTGGCGTCGACCACCGAACCTTCCGTGGATCCGGTCCGAGCCCCGCCTCACCACCAGGCGCTGCTGCAGCAACAGGTGGAGATGCCGCAATGGGTGCTGATCGATGTGTCAGAGCCTGACCAATGCTGTCGCATCGCACGGGAGTTGGTGCGTGGCAGGTTGACTCAGAAGCCAGAGACGGAGATCGAGGAGCTCCTGCGGCTTGCTGAGCGTGGGGTGAACGCCAACGCAATCGCGACCGAACTGAGTCAGATCACGGGCGTCAAGTGGACCCGCTCGACGGTCGATCGCATCGTGGGTCGCGCCGAGTCGATGGGCTTCGGAATCGGATCCAGGCAGGGGGTGGGGCCCGCGGCCAGCCCCGCTTAAAGCGACGGCCAGGGTGCGCGTGTTAGTCGCACACTACGCCGCGCACCCTCGCGCTCTCGTGAGCCTCAGCTCACTACAACTCCAGATATGACGAAGGCCCCCAGCTGCAACTGAGGGCACTTCTGTAACACAACCCGAAGGTTGCTCATGAAAGGCACCTCCGAGGGTAGCGCACGCCCTGCCACGGCATCAAACGCCCCCGACGGCACAGGGACCATCTCCTACCGGCCACCCGCGCAGCTACCCCGAAGAACCGAAAACCCCGCCTCGCTGACGGCTGACGATGAGGCCGCTGCCGCGCACGAAGCGTTCGCTCGGCTCGCACCATTACTGGCTGCCCGCCGCTCGATGCGGCTGTGGAACCCGAGCCTTGACGGGTACAACGACCGCGCCCGAACACTGACCCGCAAACTGCCCGAACAGCCTGCGGCGGTGCCAATCTATCGGGACGGCCGGACCCGTCTGCTGGTCTTGGATTTCGACAGCGCCCGTGGCGGCACCGTGGCGGTCGAGCGCGATGTCGAGCGTTGCCTGGGATGGGTTCGGGAAGCGGGAGGCCGGGCGATCACCGACTGCTCCACCAGCGGCGGCCGCCACATCCTTATCCCGCTGCCCGTCGGTGACACCCTCGGCCTCGCGCAAGCCGAATCCCTTGTGCGCGCACTGGCCGCGCGGCTGCCCAGCTTGGACATCACACCGATGCTCAACGCCGCCACCGGCTGCATCACTCCACCCGGATCGCGCTGCAAGCAAGGCGGATACCGCCGCCTCGACGACAGCCTCGACGACGCCCTCGAAGCCCTCCGCACCCGATCCGCGCCCGGGTTCGTCGCCCGCATGCGACACCTGGTGGCCGGGACCGCACACGCGGTGAGCACCGCGCGCGGGTCATGCGCGATCCCGTGCGTGCCGCGCGCGGCCGCCGACATCACGCGCGAAGTGCAGTTGTGGGAAGGAGAGGGTGAGCGCGCGCGGCTGCGCGCGCAATACCGCCGCCGCAGCCCGCTCTCCCCCACCATCCAAGACTTCGCGCGCGACGGCGCCGCCCCCACCGACGGCCGGTGGACGACGCGCGCGGGCCGTTTGGATCGCTCCGCGGCACGCCAATCCGTGCTCGCCGCCGCGGTCGTGCGCGGCTACTCCTACCTCGACGTGCGCGCGCAACTGCCTGTCGCTGGTGGCAGTTGGCGCGGGTTCGCCGACGCCTACCGTCGCTACGGTCGCGGCGCCGACGCCGCGATGCGCCGCGACTGGCTCTCCGCCTGCCGGTGGGCCCAGCTCACCGTCCCCGAATTCCTGCCCGTCGCGCACAAGCAAAAAGACACAGGGGGTGTACCCCGGCTCCGGTCGGCGGCGCGTCTGCAGCAGCGGTGGCTGGCGACCGCGACGGTGTGGGTGCACGCGCAGTGGCCGCGGTCCCCGCGGCGGTGGACGGTGCTTGCGGTGCTGCAAGCCTTGGCATGGGCTTCCGCAGTCGGAGGGCAGGTCGCGCGCGGTGTGCCCGTCGTCGAGTTCGGTGGCAGGTCACTAGCACTGGCAGCTGGCGACCTACCCGAATCCACCGTGTGGGGCGTCCTGAGGGAACTACGCGACATGCCCGGCGCACCGATCCTGCGCACCCGCACCGGCCGCGGACTCGCTGCCGACCGCTACGCCCTGGTCACCCCGCACCACAGCGACCAACCTATCCGCCCGAGCCCGACGCAACTGAGTCGCGCGTGGGTCGAACCCGTGCATCCCGCCTGGAGCGTCCTGGGGCTGCACTGTCGCCGCATCCACGAACTCGTCACCCACGACGGGCTCACCACCCCGGCCGATGTCTTCGCCGCGGCATCGGTCAGTCCCAGCGCGGGATACAACGCACTGGCTGTCCTCACCACCGCCGGACTCATCAACCACACCCACGACCACCTGCAACCTGGACCAACCAGTCTCGACGACATCGCCCACGCGCACGGCCTTCGCCAGCAGCGCATCCGACGCCTAGCTTGTCACCGACGCGACCGCACGGCATGGAAGCAGTGGCTCACCCGACACGACAGACGCACCGGTAGGCATGTAGCGCACACCACCGCCTCCACACCGATGAATCCCATTCGCACGCCAGTTGTGCAACACCGCAATCAGGGAAGTGGAAAACAACTCAACTCGAGCGGGGGTACCGCCCTGGCATCCCGCAGTCCCCGGCCAGCCGATGTCGTTGTGATCGACTCGGCGACGCCGGTGCTATCCCCCGCGACGAAGGTTGCCCCCGCCGCCCCGAGACCGACCGCGCACAGTACGCCCCCTGTGACTGTCTCCGAGAATCACAGGGATTGCGCATCACTCGAGTCGTCCGGCCCTCGCGCGCCCACCTGGACCGGCACGGTCCGCGAACGCGCGCGCGTGCACTCACGCGCGAGCTACCTGCGCGCAGCAGCCGAAATCTACGTGGAGACCTCCGCTACGCCGATCGCGGGTGGGCGTTGGCTGATCGCGACGGACTCGACCGTCATCTACGAGCGCCCCACCGGTGTGCAAGTAGCTTCCACCGTTCCCGCATCGCTGCTTCGGCGTTCACCATCTTGGACGCACGTGTCCGGGCAATCCGAGCCGGTGAGCCGATGAAGTGACGCGACGCCCTTTCCCTACCTGTATTGGTGGGCGAACCCGAACGCCCGGCCGCAGTCGGTGCGGGAACTGATCAAATTGGTCCGGACCTACCCGAAGCTGTTGGCGGGCATCGGAATCAGGGACGGTCTGTGCCTGCTGATCGGGGGCCTCGTCAACAACGCCACCGAGAACTTCCCTGCCTCGATCGCCGGGGCAGTTGTCATGGCGGCCTGCGCCGGGTTGCTGCGGTGGCAGGTGGCGCGACACTGCTGCCGAAAGTCGCGGCGCGCGCCGACGCTCAGCATGCAGCGTACTTGCGGGGTGAGAACTTCGGGGTCTACGGTACGAACGATCTGCCGGAGCTGTAGAGACTGCGACGAGCGTGTGCAGCTTCCCGGCCCAGCGGGCGGCCCAACTCGCAGCGCCGGCAATTAGGGCCGCTTCAGCCGCTCAATCCACGAACTGCCAGTGACCTGTCCCCGATGAGTGAGACCACTTGATCTGGCCCCCGCTCAGGGGTCTGCGGTTACGAGAGTTGAGGCAGACTGACCCGCAAAAGGTCACGATGCCGAAGTCCTTTCCGCTGGCGATGCGACGGCAGGTGTGCGCTCGGCTGCGTGCCGGCGAGCCCGTCGCCGAGACAGGGTTCTCGCCTGCCATGTTGTTCCGGTGGAAGGCGCAGGTCCTCGTTGATGCAGGAATCCGCGAGGGCATTCCGAGCCGCGGAAACGGTGAGCATGTCTTGCCGCACTTGCTCTGCCGCGCCAGCGCAAACAGCGTCGGTTTGCCCTATTCGCAGGCGATGCCGTCCTTATCGCGGTCCAGCTCTGCTCTGTAGCCGGGTTCTCCCCGCCGTAGCGGCGCGGCGCCCGCGGCCCTGGCGGCGGCGCAGTTGGAGTAGTAGACGCTGGGAGCTGCCGGTCGCGGTGGCACCGGCACGGCCGCCGCCGGAGGTGTCGGTACCACTGCCGCGGGCGGGGCAGGCGCGACCGCAGCTGGCGGCGAGGTGGGGGCGATGGTCGTTTCCGGTGTGGTCGGCGGCAGTGGTGCGGCAGTGGTTGTCGGCGGCAGGAGTGTCGTGTGGCCAGCGGATACGACTGATGTCGTGACCGGTGTTGTGGTGGTTGGTGTTGACGCGGATTCGGCACCGCAAGCGGCGGCCGCGAGCGTCACTGCCGCGCACGAAAGGAGAGCGGCAGCGTGTCGCCGTGGTGATGTCATGGTCACTTTCCGAGGTAGGGGTGTACGTCCGAGCACAGGTGCACGCCGCCGCGTCGACGGAAAGGGTGACGTGCAGCCATGACGCACCGCCATGGCATTGCACCTTGCGTTGTCGGCTGTGGTTCCGTCCCGCAGATTCTGCGTGGTGTGCAGCTCGGGAACTGCCAGCCTTATCGGAATCGGCCCGGGTTGTGTTTCGGGTATCCAACGCCGTTGGTTTGGCCCTGTGCTTCGCCTCGGCCCGATCGTCGGGGTCCTTGCCGGTTGGACCGTATCCCTTCTTTCGACTCGTGTTGCCTCTGAGCCCATCCAGCAGTCTCGACGGTGAGACTCCGCACATCTGGCACCTCGGAAGTCGCTGCGCTGGATAGGGGTTCGCCCTCACTTCGCGCGGAGCTGGGCGCGGACGGTCAGTGTCCGCCTCTGTCGGTGATGTCGGGCCAATCCAGCGTCGGCTGAGCCCCCGCGATGCTTCGGGCACCGTCAGAACGCGGGCATCCACCTGTTCGCTCGGCGACAGCCGAAGCAGGCTGCCCGGAAACCCGGTCTGGGCTGTCAACTGACATCAAGCGCCCGGGTACGCCTGTCGTCGCCCTCGGGGTCATCACGACCAGGAACAGACGCGAATTGGTCACGGCATCCCCGGCGGCAGCGGCTACCTGTGAGGTTCCGGCTTGCTTGGATTCCAGTAGTCGTCGCAACGGTTCGAACTACGAAGCGTTCAGTAAAGCATTGAGTCTTTCGGTGGGTGTTTGCCAGGCGAGGCATTTGCGGGGTCGGTTGTTGAGTTTGTCGGCGACTGCTTGCAGCGCTGCGGGTGTGTGAACTCGGAGGTCGCTGCCGCGTGGGAAGTATTGGCGCAGCCTGTTCGTGTTCTCGTTGCTGCCGCGTTGCCATGGCGAGCCCGGTTCGCAGAAGTAGACGGCCATGTCGGTGGCGTTGCTGAAGGCGCGATGTTCGGCCATCTCACCGCCTTGATCCCAGGTGAGGGTGCCCCGCAGTTGGGCAGGCAGCCCCGAGATGGTGGTGATGAGGCCGTCGCGTAGTGCGTCGGCGCTGCGGTCTGCTCCGAGGTGGACCAGCACGACGAAGCGGCTGGATCGTTCGACCAGGGTCGCGATGGCCGAGCGGTTGGTGGCGCCGATGACGTAGGGGTCGGACCGGGGCGCGGTGTCAGGATTGCTCCTGGTCCGTTTCCCCGGCCCGCCCTCCGCACCGGACGTGCGACTCTCATCGCATCCGGCGCTCCACGGACTGCCACTGCTATGCGGGAACCGTGGTTCCCGCGTTGCCGGACCATGGTGTGGGGATGTTGTTCGCCCGCCACCGGTAGCGGATAACCGCGACGGTGGTGGTGTCGAACATGACGATCCCGTCTGCTGCCGGACGGTTGCCTGGCCTGCCGGTCAGGAAACGCCGGTAGAGCTCCGCCCAGGTGATTCGCTTGTGCCGCTTGAGCAACCATTGGGTTACCCGATGCCAGGCGAACGCATCGAGATACCCGAACGTCGCTTTCGGCACCCCGTGGCGGAAATACGCACACCATCCTCGAAGCACCGGGTTGAGGCGTCCGAGGAGGTCAGTGAGGCCGTGATGACGTGCGTTCTTCGTCAGTGCCCGCACCTTCGCCATGATCGAGGCCAGAGCCTTCTTCGACGAGTAGGTGTAGACACTCATCTTGGCGGTTCCCTTCTTCCGGCGCCGCTGGATGCGGAACCCGAGGAAGTCGAACCCCTCGTCCAGGTGGCATACCCGGGACTTTTCTGCCGACAGGCGTAGCTCCAACGGGGCGATCACCTGCGCGACCTCGTCCCATAACGCTTCCGCGTGCGCTTCGGTGCCGGCCACCATGATCACGAGGTGAGTGGCCGGGAGGAATCGCACCTCCCGGCTCTCGTAGAACCGGACTTGAACCTCTCGGCTCATCCGGCTCCCATTGCCCAATTGTCAGGACGGGCACCGAGTTTCCAGTGCGCGAACAGACGGGGAGACCGCTGGGCGATCTCTGCCAGCCATGCCATCACGCGCCGTTCCCGGCGATACAGTCGTTTGTATTTCCGGCCGGCCCACCGCACCAAATGCCGGTTGAGCCGCCGAAGGAAGTAGAGCAACCTGGAGCGGTAGAAGCGCCCGTAATAGTTGATCCATCCCTGCACCACGCTGTTGAACATGTGCGCAAGGTCGTCGAGGACACGATGCGTGTCTTGTCCGGATGTAACTCCAGACCGACCTGCGCCAGGCGAGCTGCGATCGCGTCTCGCACCCGCGGGGCTTGAGACTCACTGCGGCAGTGCACGACTGCGTCGTCGTAGTAGCGTTCGAACCCGATGTTCGGGAACTCCCGCACCATCCAGGCGTCGAACGCGTAGTGCATGAACAGATTAGCGCGGATTTCCACGCAGGAGGTTGGACACAACCTGGTTTATCGATGTCACGGGCACTCGACCCGGATGGCGAAGACGTATGGGTAGTGGTTGGCCTCGTAAGCGTTGAGACCGGCCGAGGTCAGGATATCGATGATGGTGTTCATCATGAGTTCCTCGACTCTGGCAGCGTGCCGCATGATTGCCGGAGTCTCACCGCCATCGGCGATCTCGGCCAACCTTTGCGCGGCGGCGAAGAGGGCATCGTCATCGGATTCGTTGTGTTCGTCGAGGCCGAGTCGAGCCCGGCTGAGTTCGTCACTGACGCACCATTCCACGAGCACGCCGGGTCCCTCTTCTTCGAATGCCTGCACGAGCGCGCCGCCGTTGCTGAGCTCGCGGACGTCATTGCGCCCGCTCGCGTGCAGACCGGCACGGCGCAGCTCGGCGCAAACCCGTTCCGCAACGCGACACCGTTCGGCGTAGACGTCGTCCGGGACGCAGGGAATGCGCGGAGCCGATCCTTCGGACATCCGGCCAGCATGGTTGATGTGAGTACCCCGCGTCAACGCCACACTTGCCATAGCGCTGAAGCGGGTGACAGTACCCTCGACCAGGCCGTGGTCGGTTTCCCTGTGGTGTCGGCGGCGCGCGCTCTTTGGTTTCAGGTGAATTCGTATCGTAGTGTGCGGTTTTCCCACCAGGGTACGGGTGTGTTTTGTGGGAAGTCGGCTTGGCGGAGGGTGGGGGTGTAGGCGCGTCGGTCGAGGCGCACGGTGATGGTGTCGCCGGTGATAGTGATGGTGCCGGGGGTTTCCAGGAAGCGGCGTTGCAGCACGTCGGGGGTGGTGTTGTGGTAGCCGGGCAGGCGATTGCGGAGGGCGGCGGTGAGGGCTTGGGCCAGGACGCAGCACATGATGTCGAGGTCGACGTTGAGGTTGACCGTGGATGAGAGGGCGTCGGCGTGAAAGGCTTGGATGATTTCGGCGAGGCGTTGTTCGATGGTCATGCGCCGGGCGTAGCGTTCGATGATTGCTTTGGCCGATAGTGTGTGGTTGTTGGTGATGATGACGGTGGCTGCGTCGCGTCCCAGGCCGGTGACTACGAGTTGGCGTACGGTGGCCGGGTAGCCGGTCAGGCGCACGCCGGTGGTGTCGTTGACCTTGAGGCGGTTGAACTTTCCGGGTCGATTCAATGTGACGGTGCGGAAGTCTTTCGGTGCCAGGGCGTCGATGTATTTCACCAGGGATGGTGAGCGCATGCGCAGGGTGAGGAAATCGATGCCGCGGGCGTTCAGTTCACCCAGGACGGCGTGGGTGGTGACTTTCTGGTCCATGACCAGCATGGCGGGATCGCTGCCGGTGACGGTTTTCCAGTGGTCGCAAAACGCGATCACTTCGCGGGCCTGGGTCGCCTTGGAAATCTCGGCGTTGGCGTAGACGAGGTTGTGGGTGTCGCTGTCCTGGGCGAAGAACGTCAACACCGACCGGGCACGCTGGGAGCGGGTGGGCACATAGTGTTTCTCAAGTACGGGGTCGTTTCCCCAGTGCACGACCGCGTGGAAGTCCAGATCGAAGATCGCCTGCTGCCCGTCGACCAGCCCGGTATCGATCATCCGCCGGTCGAGAGCGGCGAGGAACCGGCGTTGATGGTCGCGGTCGGTGCGATAGGAGTATGCGGTCAGCGCGGATTTCTTCGGCAGCACCGACAGCCCCGCGAACAGGGCCGCGGCCGGGTCGGTGATCAACAGGTCGTCGACATGGGAGACCCGGCGGGTGCGGGTCAGTTTCAACGCCAACAGCGACAACATCCACGACACCGCGGGAACCACCCCGGTACCCGGATACCCGGCCGCGGCCACCAGCTCCGGCAGGCCGAGGGCAACCAGGTCGGGGATCAACAGCAGCAGCCCGGCTTTGCCGGTTTCGACTCTGGCCGGCCAAGCCGCGAAGTGGAGCGTGCCGGTGCGGGGTAGTCGAGTGTCGCGGCCGAGGGTGGCCGGGTTGACCGACGCGACCGGCTCCGGGTGGCGCAGCAGCCGGCCGAAGCCTTCTTCGGTGAGGATTTCGGCGACACCGGTGCGGTTGAGCGGGGTCCCCTCCACAGCCAGCCGGGCGGAGATCTCGTAGGTCGACAGGCCCTCGCGACGCAATTCGATAACCCGGCCTCGGACCCGTTCCTTGGCCGGCGCCCTACCGGGCGGCGGCCCGGGTTTGCGTAACGGGGCGAACAACTCCAGCTTGCCTGCCCGATACTCCCGCACCAGGTTGACCATCCCCCACCGGGTGTAACCGAACCGCGCTCCGGCCTGCTCGTAGGACAGGCCCTCGACGAAGTATGCCCGCAGCGCTTCATAGCGGCGTTGGTTGGCCTGTGTCGACGCGAGGAACGCTTGGGCCTCGCCGGGTTGTGTCGATCTCGCTGCCATTCGGCAGTTCTACCACCTCAACCAACACGGCTGGTCGAACTCACCCGAAACTGAACCGCGAAGACTGAAGCCGAAGAAAATAGAGCATTTCAACGCTAGATTGAATGGATGAACAATGTATCTCACATCCTTTCTGTACAGCATACTGAGCTGGGTGCGGATCGTGGGCGTGATCCTGATCGCGATTATTTCGATTTTCACACTGATACAGTCAGCTGCAAGGGACCGCCTGTCTGTCACCAAACTCCTGGTCACCGGAGCTGGCGCCCTGCTGGCTGGCGCGATGGTATGGATGCTTCCTACTCTCATATATCTGGCACGGGACGAGGCTCAAGCGAATTTACCGGTTTACACACACAATGGCGGCTACCGATGAGGACTTTCCTGCCGCAGTATGCTCGCGTGATGGGTATAGTCTTGTTCATAGACGCTGCGGGCCTAATGTTCATGCAGGGCCCGTCACAAATCATCGTCAACTGCGGGTTCTTATTATTCGCGATAACCCTCTGGCTCGCGGGCCACTGGTTGACTGCGCGATATGAGAATGCCTGGAGGACAGCTGTAGCTCGACACGCATACGCCCTCCCAGGTCTCAGGCGACTGGATCCGACAACTGTGACTGATCGCTAGCAATGTTAACTCTCCCCGTGATTGAGCCAGTCGACGATGAGAGTCAGGAACGAGCTCGGGTCGGTAGGTGATTGCGAGCTTGTCATTGGACGTTGGCGATGGGTCCTCTCCTGATCGGCGGTTCGTTATCTCGATCTGGAGGGTGGTTGGCGAAATCGTCAGGCCTAGTGAGAAATTGTCAAAACCTGTGTTTTGGTTAGGTTCAGGCGACCTCCGTTCGGGTGGTGTCGGCGGGGTCGGTTGAGGGCGGCGGGGTGATCTCGCGGGGTCGTTCGAGCAGCTTGCCCTTGTGGAATAGTGCCCCGTTGCGGACGAGCGCGACCAGTTCGGGGGCGTTCACCTTGCGCCAGCGTGCCTGGGCGGCCTCGATCAGCTTGTAGGCCATGGAGATTCCGGCGGCGCGGGAGCCTGCCCCTTGGTGACTTTCGTCCGCAACCGGACCGATGCGAAGGTCGACTCGATGGGGTTGGTGGTGCGCAGGTGGATCCAGCGCTCGGCCGGATAGCGGTAGAACTCGAGCAGCACGTCGGCGTCATCGACGATCTTCGCCACGGCTTTAGGATACTTTGCGCCGTAATCGATGTCGAATGCTTTGATTGCGAGCTGGGCCTTATCGATGTCCTCGGCGTTGTAGATGTCCTTCATCGCCGCTATTGCGCCGGGATGCGCCGATTTCGGCAACGAGGCGAGCACATTCGCGGATTTGTGGAACCAGCAGCGTTGTTCGCGGGTCTGCGGGAACACATCGCGCAACGCCCGCCAGAACCCGAGCGCGCCGTCACCGACCGCCAGCACCGGCGCGGTCATGCCGCGACGACGGCAATCCCGCAATAGATCGGCCCAGGATTCGGTGGATTCGCGGTAGCCGTCGCTGATCGCGACCAACTCCTTGCGGCCGTCGGCGCGGACACCGAGCATTACCAGCAAACAGAGTTTCTCCTGCTCCAACCGGACTTTGGTGTGGATGCCATCGACCCACAGGTACACGTAATCGGTGCCTGAGAGGTCGCGGGCGGCGAACGCTTTCGCCTCGTCCTGCCACGACGCGGTCAGCCGGGTGATCGACGCCGCCGACAATCCGGCCCCGGAACCGAGGAACTGCTCGAGCGCCGCACCGAAGTCACCGGTGGACAGCCCATGCAGATACAGCAGCGGCAGCACCTCGCTGACCTGCGGGGAGCGGCGACACCAGGCGGGCAGGATCGCCGAGGAGAACCGTTGGCGCTCACCAGTTTCAGCATCGACGCGGCCGTCGTCGACCCGCGGCGCCTTCACAATGACCGCACCGGCGGCAGTGAGCACCTGCCGTTGGGCGTGGTAGCCGTTGCGCACCACCAGCCGGTGGCCGTTCTCGTCCACGTGGCCGGCCAACTGGTCGATATAAGCAGCGACCTCGGCTTGCAACGCTGCCGCGAGCATCCGCCGTGCGCCCTCGCGCACGATCTCAGCGATCGCCGAACCCGACACATTCGCCGACGCGCCGTCCTGATTGGGCTCGACGCCGCCGTCGATTACCTTGAGCATGGGACGTACCTTCCCGCCCGGCTTTGGCGCGCCAGGCGATCGAAACCCGTTGTCTTTCAGATTATCCGGGAAGGTACTCCCTCCCGGTCATCCACAGGTTTCGATCATTGCTCGGCCTAGTTTGGCTGACCTGACCCCTCTGTTCCGGTCCGGGCGATCTGTGAGAGTCTGAATGCCCAGGATTTGGGCGGGAAGGCACGACGACGAGGGAGCAATTGTCAATTCCTGTGGATCGCGGGTGATTCAGGTTGCTCTTAGCCATTGATCGAGGGCTGCGAAGTCGCCGTCGCTGAGCCCGCGGAAGGACTCGACGTGGCGTAGGAACGCGCGGCCGGGATGATGTGCGCGGACCCAGCTGCGGTCGGCGTCGGTGATCTCGTCGTCGATCCATGCGAACGGCCGGCCGGCCGCCCAGTCCACCAGTGTCCAGGTCTTCCAGCACAGCCCGAACCATCGATCCTCGCGTTCGTGCTCGTCGGAGGAATCGGGCCAGCGCACGACCGGCAGCGGTGGCAGTCCGATCCGGGGCGCGATCTCGGCGTTCGCTTCGTCTTCCCATGTGGTGGCCCAGACCAGCTCCCACGACAGCGCTGCCAGTCGGCGCCCCAGTTCAGGGCCCAGCCGCGACAGGTGCGAGTCCGGCACGACAGCGCGCGGTTGGTGTTGGGGGTCCTCACCGAACGGGAGAAGCGGCCCATCGACATCGAGGAACAGCAGCGGGCCTTGCGATCGGCCGGTCATGCCGCGGTGGCCTGATCACGTTCGACGAGAACGCCGCGGTCGAAACGCGCTCCGGCGCGGACGAGAGCGACCAGGTGTGGTGCGTTGACCGCGCGCCACCGGTTCTGAGCGGACTCGAGCAGTTTGAACGCCATCGCCAGCCCGGCCGCGCGTGAGCCTGGTCCTTTGGTGACCCTAGCCCTCAAACGCACTGTCGCGAAAGATGATTCGATAGGGTTCGAGGTGCGTAGGTGGATCAAGTGCTCGGCCGGGAAGTGGTAGAACTCGAGCAGCACATCGGCGTCGTCGATGATCTTGGCGACCGCTTTCGGGTGTTTGGCTCCGTAGGTCTTCTCGAAGGCTTTGATCGCCAGCCGGGCATGGTCGATGTCCTCGGCGTTGTAGATCTCCTTCAGTGCCGCAGTCGCCCCCGGATGGGCTGATTTCGGTAGTGAGGCCAGTACATTCGCGGATTTGTGGAACCAGCAACGTTGCTCGCGGGTGTCGGGGAAGACTTCGCGCAGCGCGGTCCAGAACCCGAGCGCGCCGTCACCGACCGCGAGAACCGGGGCACGCATGCCGCGGCGGCGGGCATCACGCAGCAGATCAGCCCACGACTCGGCTGATTCGCGGTAGCCGTCGGTGAGGGCGACGAGAGCCTTGCGGCCGTCGGCGCGTACGCCGATCATCACCAGCAGGCACAGTTTCTCTTGTTCCAGGCGGACTTTCAGGTGGATGCCGTCGACCCACAGGTAGACGTAGTCCAGTTTCGACAGATCCCGGGCCGCGAACATCTTCGCCTCATCCTGCCACTGCGCGGTCATGCGGGTGATCGAGGCCGCCGACAAACCGGCACCGGAGCCGAGGAACTGCTCGAGGGCCGCGGTGAAATCACCGGTGGACAGCCCATGCAGATACAGCAGTGGCAGCACCTCACTGATCTGCGGCGATTTCCGGCACCATGCCGGCAGAATCGCCGAGGAGAAGCGTTGACGTTCACCTGTTTCCGGATCGACACGCTTGTCGTTGACCCGGGGAGCACGGACCTCGACCGCACCCGAGGACGTGGTCACGGTGCGTGCGGGGTGGTAGCCGTTGCGGACTACCAGCCGATGCCCGTTCTCGTCGAGTTGATCGGCGAACTGAGCAACATACGCGGCGACCTCGGCCTGCAATGCCGCCGCGAGCATTGCCCGCGCGCCCTCGCGCACGATCTCGTCGATCGGCGAACGCGGCGCGCCGTCGGCCACACCGACATTGTTCGAACCGGCGCCACCGTCGATTACCTTGAGCATTCGGGACGTACCTTCCCGCCCGGCGTTGGCGCGCCAGGCTTGATCAGATCCAGGATTCGAAAATCATCCGGGAAGGTACTCCCTTCACAGTCATCCACAGACCTCCGATTCCGCTAACTGTCAAGCAACAGTCTGATTTTCGGTTGTGTCGGTGGGATGCCCGAAGGCCTTCACAAGGTCGAAGGTCTGGTGGGTTTGCAGGCAGTGGTAGAGCTGGCCGAGCATCTTGTTGAACAAGTGCCGCAGGGCGGCAGCGTGGCGGTCGCCGTGATCTCGGCGCCTGCGGTAGTGCTCGCGGACGGGGCCGGGGTTGATCGAGGCGTAGGTGGCCCAGACCCAGCCGACTGCGGCGAGCCGGTCGTTCTTGATCCGCCGGTGGGTGACAGAGGTGACCTTGCCGGAGGCCCTGGAGCAGGCGGCATCGAGCATCGCCAGCAGGGCCAGCGCCTGTCGGCCCATCGCCTGCTCGACGAGCCCGGGCTGGCGCAGCTGCGGGATGCGCAGGCGCTGCAGTATCTCGGCGGCGCGGTCATCGATGCAGCGTTGACGGCCGGCGCGGCGCAACGCGGTCGCGATGCGGGTCTTGGTGAGTTTTGCTGCATGCGCCGGTGTGGGCGCGATGGCGAGCACCGCACGGGCATCCGGTTTGGCCAGATCGGTTGCCGACTTGCCCGCAAAGGCGTTCAGGAACGCCGGGTAGCACTCGCGCAGGATCGACCGCAGTTCGTTGCTGGCCTTGCTGCCGCGCCAGACCGCATCCTGCTGCGCGCCAAAACCGCGATGGCTTGGGCTAATTCGCTGTCGGCGGGCAGCTTCCGGTACAGGTGGGCATCGACGCGCAGGATGTTCGCCAGCGTCATCGCATCGGCGTGGTCGGACTTCGTGCGGGCCACCGAGTGGCGTTCCCGATAGCGGGCCACGGCCATTGGATTGATCGCAAACACCGGACGCCCGGTCGCGCGCAACGCAGCCACCAGCAACCCGCGCGGGGTCTCGATGGCGATCGGGATCGGATCGTCGGGGCTGTCACCGGCGTCGGCGAGCATCGAGGTCAACGCCGTGAATCCCGCCGGGTCGTCGCTGATACGCTGCTTGGCCACCAGCTTTCCACCGCTGTGGACGATCGCGACATCGTGATGCCCTTCGGCCCAGTCGATTCCACATGAACAGTTCAATCCGCACCTCCATCAGATCGGGTGTTTCGCTGGTCCGACACCCGGGCGAGAACGCGCAGCGACCTACTTACGAGCCTCCGTGGGCTTGCCTCCGATGAGCTGTTCGCGATCCCAGCGCACCCCGCACGGCGCCAATCTTGACCAGAGCTACTTGGCTCTCGAACAGATGAGGCGTCAAGCCGCGCGGGCGGGCTCGAACCACGAGCAATCCCACCGGTCCACACCGGCTCGGACGGGACGACACACCGCACTGCCCGTCCGGACCGGCGAGCCGGCCTCGGCGCTCACGGTCTGACATGAGGGCTTTCGCCCAAGATCGGGGCAGGAGTCACCAGGCAGGATCGGTGAACGGTGCACGACGTCTCCGGCACCAAGCCTGTGGATAGGCCTACCCGCGGCCCTGTTTTGATCAGGTGTCCGTGACCGCCGATGCACCGTTCACCTATAAGTAAGTTCTGATCATTGCTCCGGGAGCACCGGCCACTTCTCCGTCAGCACTACTGTGCTCAACACATCTCCTCAGTTCGTGGTCGTATCGCAGCAGTTCGTGGTCGTATCGCAGCGAGATAGTTTCCGCCGCAGTCAGATTCCACGTAACTGATAGCTTGCGGTTGATCGTCGCCGCCGAACACGCCGCCTCGGACGTCGGCAGCGAATGTCACCGTCGCCGACCGCATCCCCGGCGAGCAACCGCAACCAACCCACGAACCGACCGAAATGCTCCAACCGCACTGTCCGCCAGTCGATCTCGTGTGCAGTCAGGAACGCGGAGAAGTCACGTAGATCGAACGCATACGACCGCATGGTGCCCGGTGACCGCTCGATCGCGGTCAAATGCGCCAAAAACTCATCAACCGGCTCGATGACCGCAAACCCCACGTCCAGCACCGTCCAGGACTCCGGACCCCCACCCGACGCCAGCACCTGCTGCACCCGCACACCCGCCTCCTGCCCATTCGAACAGCCCGAAAGTACGGACGGCGCCGATATGACCCCCGAACCCGCCGACCACAATCACGTCTGGCGCGTCATGGACATGCCCGAGATACCGTGTCGAGCCCGAACCCCGACAGGGCAAAAGGTCACCTCTACCGCTCACTCCGCAGCCCGATGGCAGAGCGTCGGTGCCGGTGAACTGCGGGTTCGCCATGTCGTTGTTGGCTCGGAACGGACCCTGGTGTCCGGGCCTGATCGGCAAATCCTGTGATGGCTGGTGCGGCGCTAACTCGGCTGGGACGGCGATGCCGCGTGCCTAAGCCGGAGTTGGCAGCCGATCACCGAAGTGGACGAAGCAGTGCGTATGTCGTGTCGCGTCGATTCGAGGGCATCCACTGCGGCGGCGTTGATCCTCGACGCTCGGGCCATTTCCCCGCGTTCGCTATGCGCCTTCACAATCGCGGTGATACTGACGATCAGTTCGCCGACCAAATCGGATTCGGTCGGCGGATCGTGAACCTCCCTGCACAACTGGGCCAGGACGAACGCTGCCTTGTCCAGATCCGGCGCGGGCGGTCGAAGTTTGGGCGGACGCGAGCGACTCCCGGCTACAAGCGCCGACATACCGACTTCGTGCGCGGCGACGGCGAACGGCCCTCTCGCGTCCGGTTCGATCCGCCACGACCACAGCGCCAGCACCCCGGCGACCCGGCTTGCCGCCCACCCCCATGCCGTGCGCTCGCTGCTGGGCACACCTGCCAGCGTTTCGTTGAAACCCTGGACTTCAGCCAGGGCGTATGCCCACAACTCGGTATCGCCCCACAGCACCGTTTCCCTGACCGACGGCCCAACCGAACGCGGAAGTTTCCACTCGGTCTGCGCGGCGGCCATCGCATGTGCGTCGGATTCCCATCCTTCCCGCAGGTCGAACAGACTCAAGCCAGCGCCGACCTCGAGGTCGGTGATCGCGGGACCGAGGCGTGCACTGTGGGCGTCACACCACTGGGCGATGTAGCCCGCGACATAGCCGTCCACGACACTGACCCGCGGCTGCAGGATAGTTCCGGTCGCCCGCATCCGGCGTATCCATTCGGCCTCCGACAGGCTGACCGCAGCCGTGGCGCGCAACGTGCGCCGCAGCATCCGATGGTCCGAGCCATCCCCGAATTCCAGCCGCTCGATTCCTAGCATTTGCTGCTCGAAACCCGCCCCCGGTCGAGGCAGCCCCGGCGTCACCGACCGGTAGAGACAAAGATCGCAACCAGTCAACGCGACATCATCCGATCAGTCGACGAACCGACGAGCACCGTTAGCCGAGGGGAGTAAATCTCTGCCGAAGCGAGCATCCGCCCAGCCTGCCCAGTCACCAACACAATCCGATATGGGGGAAACTCCTACGATTCTGTCCAGCCAACGGTGTAACTCGGTTTGATCGGGTTACTTCCGTCCAGCGCTGAGTCGGCCTTCGAAGGTGATGGCCAACGCGTTCAACGCGGCTTTCGTGCGCCGTGAGGCGCCAGGAATCGAAGGAGGTGAAAGACCTTCTCGCTGGGCTGTCGCAGCAGCCTGGTAGGAGCGGAGCGCAGTTCGACCTGGGAGACGCCGGGAAGGCGGGAAGCAGCGCTGCCCGTAGCCGGGACGGTTCGGAACTGCCAGACGGTCCGGGTCCGGCGAGCGAGATCGGACGGCACACGACAGGAACCAGTGGCTAAAGCTTCGTAAGCGAGGGACCGGCTCAAATCTGGCGGATAAGGACATGGTCAAGCCGGCGACGACCGCGTCCTGATCGCGGCGCAGGCCCCGAACGAACGAGTGCAGCGCCGGTTGGTCGTCGGCGTCGACGGCGGCCATCCACCGTTCGAGATCTCGGCCGCGCCGCGCGCCCATGATCTTGGCGAACGCGCGGACATGCCCGGTCAGCGTGGCCAGTTCTGGGCTCACGACCAGGATCGATTCGAGGCCGGCCCGGTGCTCGGCAGCGATGGTGTCGGGGTTGGTCATGATCCAGCTGACGACCCTGCGGACCGCCGGTGGTTTGCGTGGCGGGGCCGGGATATGCGCGAGGGCGCGGAAGGGCTGCAGGTAGGTGCGCACCATCTTCTCGCTGCCCTGGTAACCGCGGGACTTGATCTCTTCGAACAGTTGGGTCGCGTTGGTGCAGCCCTCGTTCCACCGCCGATGAAGGTCGGGTTTGTAAGCGTCGAGCACGCTGACGCGGTACCCGGTGCGGTTGTTGACCAGCAGCTCATCAGCCGATTCCGCGCGAGCGAAGCGGCGTGCGGTGCCGCGCGCGAGCCCCGGCTGGCGGGGCTGATCGCGCGAATGGTCTCGCCCTGGGCCAGCAGCGCATGGACCTCGCTCCAGCGCTGGCGGGTGCGCACCGCGGTGCGATCCTGCCGTTGGTGGGGCGCGACCGGTCCGCGGTGTATTTCGGGCGACCTCGGTGATGGCGGGCCGGTCTCGCGGTTCGGGATCGGCGATCGCGGCAGCGAGGCTGGCGCGGTGGCGTGCCACGGTGCGTTCGACCGCCTCGCCGAGGTTGCGCCAGATATGCCATCGATGGGCGACCTGCACCGCGTCCGGTGCTCCCACCGCAGCGCCCTCCAATGGCGTAGGCGCCGGCGCGGTCACGGCAGACGATCTCGACGCCCGGATGGGCTCGCAGCCAGGCCGCGAGGGTGTCGGCGGTCCGGTCGTCGAGCACCTCGATCGGGCGGCGGGTCTGCATGTCGATCAGGATCGTTCCGTAGTCGTGCCCGCGCCGCAGGGCGAAATCGTCGACACCCAGCACCCGCGGGAGCGGATGCTGAGGATCGGGCAGCGCCCGGATCTGGCGCAGCAACGTCATACGGCTCACCGTGGCGGCCAGCTGCCGGGTCAAACGCGCGCCAGCACGGCCGCCCAACGCCAACCCGACCGCGCACAACGCACGCTGCAAGATCAGCGTGCGGCGGCCGTGCCTGGCCGCGAGCTGCGGCACCTGCTCGACGAAAGTCGTTTTACCGCAGTCAGAGTTGCCGCAGAACAGCCTACGAACCCGCAACCCGATCACGACCTCGCGGCCGGTGATCGAGGTGTCCGACAACCGCTGCCGATAACGGCTATGGACCCGGCCCGACAGCGTCCCGCAGCCGGGACACCCGACCGGATCCTCACCGGTAGCGGCATCGATCCGCACCGTTGAACCCGCCGCGCGGACCGTCTCGATCCGCAACCCGTCCAGATGCGGGAACAGAACCCTCATCGGTCCAAGATCACAACACCCGCGACATAATGAACTATCAACCGCCCCTTCGCATCCCGAACCGGGTCAATCACGAAGTCTGTGCCAGATCCAGTTTTCACGTTCCGCCGACACCCGTAGAGTACGAACGAACCCACACCCCCGCTCACACAGCCGCGTGAGCATCACACCCAACCCGTCCGGGAAACAGGGGCAATCTCAATCATCGCGTTGAGCTAGGTGATCGACTCGACCTCCGGGACCTTCTCTGAACCAAAATTTATGTTCGGTTCTCTGGAGTGTGCCTGACTGATCTGGATGATCTTTCGTTGTTGGCGGTCAGGCGGGCCACGACCTCGGATAGATGGCGCTCAGTGACATATAGCTCCGCGCCGACTCGTGCAGGTCGCAATGTTTGCCGTGCGATCAGATCAAAGATTGCGGACCGTTCCAACCCGAGCCGTGCTGCCGCCTCGACTAACAGGATATGCGGTGGAGTAGGTGAAGCATCGAATCGCTCAAGATCGACGTCGTACCAGCACTGACGCTGTAGCCGCAGAAAGTACTCGTGGTAGATGCGGCTTCTCGCGCGAGGGTCGGAGGTTTCGGCCAGGAACTCATCGAGCAAGTCGAACAGACCGTCGACGGCAGCTTGTTCGTCATCGCCACTGAGCGGACGATCAGCGGCGGGAACACAGAGTTCCACCACGAGACCGGACCAGACGAGGTTGTCACCGCCGTCGAGTTTGAGGATCAAGAACTCGCGGAAACCGGTCAGCATCGAATCTTGGCTGCCGATGTCCAGGCCGGTGATGAACGCGACCAGCTTGTCGTATCCCAGCTCGGACCTGCCGAAAAACATGCCAGGTCGCGATCTGACGTCGCGCAACACTTCGCGGTAGTCCATCTCGGAAGGCTGCCATGAGCGTAGTCGTCTGGCTTCTCAGCAGTGGGTGTGGTGATGTGCCGCAGAACTACCTCATGTTCGTACCTGATCCCCCACAGGCCTGCCTGCGAGACCCACGCCCGTGCCGTTACCCGACACCCGCCAGCGCGGATAGCAACCGTTACGCTTGCTCACGTGAAAAGTGCCTCCGAACGGTGCGGGAACGAGGATCTCGGCAATCCCCATTCCCTCTGTTTATAGACATTTTTCGCATAGCTGATCTACCGGATAGCCCACCTTCTCAAAGCCTGAGACAGTCGGAGGGGACAGACAGGATGACATCGTCAGGCTCTCACAGAGCCACTGATGAGGCTCGGCCGATGTGGGTACTCACACCGCTGGAGAGCGTCGGGCCGTTGCGGTTCGGTATGAGCATGGATGATGCAGCGATGGCGTTGCCGGAGATCCCTGAGCTGCGCCGATTCCAGGCCGACCCCCATTTTCCGGAGGTCGTGGGTATCCAACTGGGGCTTAGTCCAGCAGATCCTGCTGTATACGAGTACTTCGACGGCTCCGGCCGGTTGTTTTGCGTTGCGACTGATGCCGTTCGCGGGCCGCAGGTGACGCTGGACGGCATGGGGCTGGCCGGTGACGACCCGGCCAAGCTGGAAGAATGGCTTTTTGCTCTCCCCGAATCAATGGGTGGCGTGTCCTATGGGCCACGCGGAAATCCCGGGATGAACGACCTGGGCCTGGTCTTGCGAGTACAGAAGGCTCCAACCGAACTCGTTACCCGGCCGGTGCTGGTAGGGCGTGACTGGGCGGACCGCTGTACCGACGACTGGGAAGGCGCGATCCCCGAGTGTGAATGGGTGGGCCACCTGTGGCCCCACCCAGTCACCGGGGCGTTGCATGTCTACCCTTCAGCCAGATACCCCCAAACCTGGGGTCGATGGTCGCCGCCGTTCTAACGGCGGCGACCACACACAGCCGCATAAGGCGCATGGCTACTACGCACCTGAGAACGAGATCAACCCGGGAGGGGCCGGTAGTTCAGTCAACTCACCTTCTCTGAACCAGTGAATACTTAGCATTCCGCTGGTCAAGTCAATGAAGAGGCAATTAGCCTACTGGCTGCTAGGACTGGTTCGTCGGCGCGGTCGATGACCCCTGCCGCCGCGCGCTGGAGGCCGATGGCGTCGAGGTCGGTGTCATTGACCGCATGCTCACCCGTGCCACTGCCGGCGGGCCCGCTGCTTCCAGGCGGCAGCGATCTCTGGGCTCAGCCGCAGCGTGTCGATGCCGGGATGATGCCGTTCGAGGTCCTTCCAGAACCGCAGCGCCAACGCGTTGGCCAGCCCGGTGAGGCTGCTGTAGTCCAGACCGGGTTGGCGTTCGCGCAGGTAGTCCACGAGCAGGTCGCGGATCGGTCGGCAGGACAGGTGATATCGGTCGACGAGCTGCTCAACGCTCAGGCGACCTCCGAAGATACGGCTGAACATGCGCACCGTCGCGGGTGCGTCGGCGGGGAAGGTCCCGACCGAGTGCAGCAGCCGGTAGAAGGCCGGGCTGCGGCCGACTCGCGTCTGGCCGGGGAACTCCGTGCACGCGGTCGCCAGCAACTCCAGGCAGTCGCCGACGGTGATGTCCGAGACCATGCCGCCTTTTGCGGCCATGACCAGCGCGGTCTTCTCGATCGCGGGCAGCATGGTCGCGTCGCTGAGTGAGGTGTCCGCGCGGATCGCTGCCAGTTCGGCGAAATCCTGCTGGGTCGCGGACACGAGCCATCTCGTTGGCGATCCGCAACGGGGACGCCGTGGTCAACAACCAGCTCACCGCCGGACGCACATAGTCGCCGACGATCAGCTGCGCCACGCCCATACCCAACGCTTTGCGGACGTATTCGGGCAACTCCAGCTTGCCTGCCGCGTTCAGTTCAGCGACCAATTGCTGGCGCCAGTCGCGACGGCCGTCGCGGCCCGCGCCGCTGGCCTCCCACCGCTGCTGCCAAGACCCGCCCGGATGCAGTTCGAGCCAGTCCAGCACCGCGTGCAGCGTCACCTTCCGGTGACAGCGGTCGGTGCGACTGACCCCGAGATACGGGGGCCTCAGCAGCCGAGCCTCGACCGCCGCCCGACCCTGGCGACTGCGAGGCCAGCTCACCGCGACGTTGCGTGCCGGGAACTTGTCTCGCATCGCCTGCGCCTCGTCGCTGAGCTCCCAGGAGCGGGCGGTCTTGGTGAGCGTCGCCGAGGCCGTCACCGTCGTGCCCGTCACCGCAGCCTCCGACCGAACAGGACATCCAGGCTTTCCTGCCGATATCGCAGAGTCGGAGGTTTGCTCGGCTCAGGTCGCGGCGCCGACTGCCGCTGATGGTGCGCGACCACGGCATCGACGACATCGGCCGCGGTCGGGACCGTATAGATCTGGGTCGTGGTCAGCGAGGCATGACCCAGAACCCACTGGACATCGGTGATCGGCATCTGCGGGTCCCGCGCGAGCCGATATGCAGCGGTGTGTCGCAGGTCGTGCAAAGTCCAGTTCGACCCCAGCAGCTCGTTGGCCCGGGTGAACATCGCTCTGGCGGCGTGGTAAGTCAACGGCCGCAACGGACGCCGCAGCGTCCACCACAACCGATCGTCCGGCCCGGACGGCACCCGACCGTCGATCTGCTGCTGATACAACCGCAACCACACGAACGCGTCCGGCGAGGCCGGTACCTGCTGAATCGCCCGCGAACCCTTGCGCACCACCGTGATCAACTGCTGCCCGACATCGACGCCACCGCGCAGCACGCCCAGCAGCTCCGCCGCCCGCGCTCCAGTCGACACCCAGAACGCGACCAGCGCCCGGTCCCGATCACTGGACAGCCGCGCGAACAGCTCGTTGAACGCCTCGTCGGGGATCTGCCGGGGAATGTGTTGGGGCTGCCGAGGCCGGTACAAACCTGAACGCTGCTTCTCGAACCGGTCCATCGGATTGTGATGGGCGTACCGCCGCGCCCTGGCCAGCGGGAACGGGTTCACCGGCGGCCCGGTGCCCGCCTCTATCGTCACATCACCGAAGTCGACCTCGGCTTCCTCACCCGGCTTATGGTTCTGCCGGATGAACACCTGCGCCGGGCCCCGCCCGGCCTCGGCCCGGATCTTCGGCTTGCGATCGGCGACATAGTCACGCAGCGTCTGATACGCGATCCCCGTCATGCCTTGCTCGTCGATCAACCGGGCATAGATCCGTTTTATCGTGTGCCGCTGCTTACGTGGAGCATCCAGGTCAGCCCGCAGAACCTCATCGATGAACGGTTTGAACGGATCCAGCTTCGACCCCCGCCGCGGATAGGTCTTCCGCTCCGCCGGCCACACCATGTTCGTAGCCGCCTGGACCGTGCGCCACCCCCACCCCGTACTTGGCCTGCAACGCCCGACCCGACATCCCCGCACGCGAGTCTCGTCGTATCGCCGCACACAGCTCGACCTTCGAGTGACGAGGCAACAGCGACTCACTTCCACAACAACCGGGACAAAGCACACCGATCCTTGCACCGCAACCAAGATCACGACGTCAAAATTCACCGATACGAACATCTTCCGAACCAACCCGACACCAACATCAACCGATGGGTGACGTCACAGATCGCCGATAGAACCATCGGTGAGTTTGTCGGGGTGGCGGCTGCTGGGTTCCGCCGTGGTCCTGGCTGTGTGGGCGTTCATCGAACCGCGCACCCCAACGCCGCTGGTGAACCTTCGACTACTCGGGCGCGGACCCGTACGCGCTGATTCGGCGATACTCGTGGCCCGGGTCGGGTTTGTACCTGCTTTGACCGCCGAGTCAGGCTACAGTCACGGGATCACTCGCTCGGTCGGGGAGCTCACTGCCCAGTGCGGGTTCGAGATCGTCGAACCAATGTGCGCCCGGATCATACCGAGCGAAGAACTGCCTGCCGACCAGCTCCGGGTCGCGCGCCTGGAGCATGCGCAGCGCGAAGACCTGTTCGCCGTGGACAACTGGGGCGCCGTCGAGGACTATTTTGCCGATATAGGTCGACATCACCGGGCCGCGGGCGGTGCGGGCCAAACCCGAGACCCGGGAGATCGCGTCCACATAGATGCGCAGGGCACGCGCCAGTGGCACCTCGAAGTAACGGCGCGCGCCGGTATCCCGTTCGATGAACATGTAATACGGGATGATCCCGGACTGCACCGACCATTGCCACAGCCGTGCCCACGTCTCAGCGTCGTCGTTGACGTGTGCGACCAGCGGAGCCTGCGCCCGGATCACCGCGCCGGTGTCGCGCAGGCGCGTGATGGCCCGGTGCACCGTGGGGGTCCGCAGTTCACGCGGATGGGAGAAGTGGGCCATCACTGCCACATGCCTGCCCGACTCGGCGCATTGCTCCAGCAGCCGTAACAGGTCGTCGGCGTCGGGGTCGTCGGCGAATCGGGCCGGCCAATACGACAGTGACTTGGTCCCGAATCGCAGCGTGGCTATGTGCTCGAGATCGGCCGCGAGGAACGGTTCCACCCAGCGGCGCAGCACGGCGGTACGCATGATCATCGGGTCGCCACCGGTGAACAGCACGTCCGTCACCTCCGGATGCTCGCGCAGGTATGCGGCCATGCGGTCCGGGCTCGACAGCGCCTGCCTGGTCTCCGAACCGACGAATTGCGCCCAGCGAAAGCAATATCCGCAATAGGAATGGCAGGTCTGCCCCTGCGACGGGAACACCAGTACCGTCTCCCGGTACTTGTGCTGCAGGCCGAGCACCGGATGCCCGTCCAGCATCGGCACGTTGTCCTCGATCTGACCGCCGGGATGCGGATTCAGCGCGTGCCGCGCCGTTGCCGCCGCCTTGGCGAGGACGTCGCGGGAGGCGCCCGCGTCCAGCAGTTCGGCGAAGGCAGTGAAAGTATCGGCTGGCAACATATCTCGATGCGGGAAGGTCAGCCGAAAAATCGGATCGTCGGGCACGGCCGACCAGTCGATGAGCTGGTCGGCCACATAGTCGTTGACTCGAAAAGGCAACACCGTGGACACAACCCGTAGGTCACGCAGGTAATCGTCGGGCAATCCGCGGCTTCGGGCCAAGTCTGCGAGCCGATCGCCGGTGAAGATCTTCATGGTCGTCCCCTCTGGTCGAGCCTACGATGATTGCGGTACTACGACCCTGGCCGAATCCGCGGCAGCACAGTCCATTCGGAACCCGGACAGAGTGTGCCGGATCGCCTCGTCCACGGCCTGCGAGGTGCCGGCACGGAACCGGAAGCTCGCACCGATGCCGACATATCCGGCCGCTTCGGTGATGGCCTGGCCGACCGCCGGAATCGCATGGTGGTAAGGCGCGTGAGCGGGCGCGACCTCGAACCGAGTGGCCGTCACCACACACGGTGGCGGTACGGGAGGGCGCACCAGCAGCTGGCCGGCGACCCGACTCTCCCGCAGTGGCCTGGCGTCCGGAGTGCGGCCCATCTGGATGTCCAGCGCCGTGCCGACAAGGTCGTGACCGTGCACCTCGCGCCACAGATGGGTTGCCTCGGCGCCGGGGATCCGTCCGGCGATTTCCAGCAATTGCGGACGCGGCGCGCCGGCCGGTCCCAGGAAGAGTTCGAGGTGGAAGACCGTCGGCACGCCCGCGCTCAGGGCCGTGAGCACCGAGTTCGCGAATGACGCCAGCTGTTCGTTGAGCGCCCGATCATCGATGTCGACTGCTCCCCAGATGGTGTCGCCGGTGGCGAAGTCCAGACAGTTGTGGAAGTACCGCGCACCGCGCCAGGGCCCGAGTTCGGTGCCGGTCCAGACTCCATCGACCGAGCCGGTCTCGTCGGGGCAGAAGCGTTGGACGAGAAAGGGTTCCTCGAGCAGGTTGGGTAGATCGGCGAGATCGGCGGCGGACGAGAGGGTGACGATGTCGCGGCTGGCAGCGCCCAGCCTGGGTTTGACGAGCACAGGAAACCCGTATTGCCGAGCGAATGCCGAGATCGCCACGGAGTCCGTTGCGTCGGCGAATACCGGTACCGCGACTCCAGCCGCCGCAGCCCTCTCGTACATGACCAGCTTGTCCCGGAACGGTAGTGCGTGCTCGGGCGGATCGCCGGCGATGCCGAACTCCGACCGCAACTGTGCGGCCGTCAGCAGGTCCGTCTCACTGATCGCCACAATGCGCTCGGGCACACCGTGGCGGGCGGCCAGCCTGCGGACCGCGTCGTCCACCGGTTCGGTGCCGTCGAAAACCACGACCTCGGCCGCGGCGTGCCGCGGGATGCTGTGGAGAACTTGTGCGGCGCACACATAGGTCACGATGTAGGCAGTGTGATCGATGCGTTCGAGATACGGAGCGATGGGGCCGCGTGAGCGGTGGACTACGAGGATATGGGGGTGCATTGGCTACTCCTGCCGATGGCGTCGAGGTAGCGAGCGCTACGGCCGAGCACACCCGCCCATACCAGCGCGGTGGACACGGCGACGAATACCGCGGCGCCGACGAACACCGGACGAGGGTTGTCGTCGAAAAGCCGTGTCAGTAGTCCGGTGAGCATCGCGCCCGCCGCCGAGGCCGCGAGCACGAGCGCCCGGGCCGCGCTGGTAACCCGGCCGAGTTGCGCCCGCGGCACCACCTGCTGGCGCAGCGTGCGGACCACAACAACCACAACCATGGACGCGCCCGCCAGCAGCGCGTTGGCGACGGCCAGCCACTGCACGCCGGGTACGACGCCCACCAGCGCCAGCCCGACGGCCATGAGCAGCACGCCCGTCAGGCACATCGGAATCGGTGATCGGCGTGGCCCGGCAGTGGCCGCTATGAGCGCCCCGAGCGCCCCGCCTATGCCGCCTCCGGCCACCGCGAGACCCACCAGGGCGGCGGACGCGCCGAGGCGTTCGCGAGCGAAGAACGGAATCAAGGTTTCGGCCCCGAGGCCGAGGGAGGTCACCGCCTGCAACAACGTGATGCCCGCGACGACGGGCGAGGTCACCAGATACCGCAGTCCGGCGAGGAATTCGGCGCCGATGGAGCCGGGAACGCTCGCACCACGGGCCGGCGGGCGATTTTCACCCACGGTTATGGCGGCGCCGGTGAATTCGGCGGCCGGCAGCCTCCTGTACGTGTGCCACACGGTGAGCAGCGACACCGCGAAGGTTGCCGCGTTCGCCAGCAACGCCACCTCTTGGCCTGCCGCCGCCACCAGCACACCCACCGCTGCCGGGCCGAGCACGAGCGAGAGCTGCCCGGAGGTTTCCAGGAACCCGTTGGCGCGGATCAACCGAGGTCCGGTGCAGAGGTCTCGCACCGCGACAGCCAGCGCGGTCTCGAAGAACACCGCGGCCACCCCGGCGACGGAGGCGAAGCACAGGATTATCCCGACCGGGCATCCGTTCACCGCCACCGCGGCGGACAGCAGCAGGAATACCGCCATCCGCACCGCATCGGCGGCGATGAGTACCCGCCACGGATCGGTACGATCCACCAGTGGGCCCGCGGGCAGTCCCGCGATCAGGTAACCGATCACGCGCGGAGCCGCGGCCAGCGCCGACAGCACCGGGCTGCCGGTCAGCTGCAACACCAGTAGTGGAACGGCGAGCACGGCCAGGCCGTCGCCGAGCAGCGAGATGGATTGGCCGAAGAGGAACAGCCGGCTATCGCCCATCGCCTGTCACCGTCCACGTGTAGCCGGCCAACGGTTCCAGCCGGGAACCGTGATCGGTCTTCAGACCCCACTCGAGTGTGCCGTAGTCGATGCGTTCGACGCCGCGCTGCAACGCGGCCTGGACCTGTGCGTAGAAGCACGTCACGAAGTAGGAGCCATATGCCTCGGGCAGGTGTCCACACCACAGCTGCCGCAGCGTGTTTCCGTTACGCAGACCGTGGGTGAAGCCGACGACCCGGCCGGCGCGTTGGACCGCCGTCACCACGATGTCCTCGCGACGGTAGTGCGTGAGCATCCGATCCAGCGCCGCGGACTGCGTGTCGCGATCTGCGGCGGAGTTGTACTTCCGCAACAGGTCGAGACGTAGTTCCAGCACGTCGTCGCGCACCTCGGCCAGATCGACCTCGCCGACTGTCATGTCCTTCTCGGCGAGGCGGCGCAGGAGCCGCCCGATGCCCTTGCGGCGTGGGCGCGGCAGCTGCTGCAGGTATTCGTCCATACTGCCGAAGGTCATCGGCAGTACGCAGGTCGGGTACAGCTCTACCTGCCTCGCCCCGAACTCGGTCAAGGCCGCGCGCAGCAGTTCTTGCCGCTCGGGTAGGTACAGGAACGACACCGATCGCGCCCCCTGCGCTGCGGCCCACGTATCCAGGGCGCTCATGGTTTCCCGCAGTAGCGCCGGTTGCGTGGAGCCGGAGCCGGCTGCCGCGCAGGAATATCCGGGCAGGGTCACCAGCACGGACGGATACAAGGCTGCGGTGTCCGGCACCGCGGCCGGAGGTGTTCGCGGCTCCGGCGACGGGAGGTCGCCGCGCAGCACGGCCGCGATGTCGAACCGGGCATCGGGAGGTGGGGAATGCAGCCAGCGGGCATGCAATCCGACCCGAGTCTGTTGTTCTGCCGAGACGACCAGCCATCGAGGTTCACCCGGCAGCAGCGGCCCCATGGTCTCGAGCCAGGAGATCGACACAGTGTAGTCGGATACTTCCGCCGCGAGATCACCCCATTCAGGAGGGCGGATGGTTGTGGCTTTCGAGTCGACACGCATAGCTCACCTGCACATCACGGGAAGGGTGATCTCAGAGGGCCACTACCAAGATCACCGGCGAAAGTGAACGGCCCTTTGAATAATGTACCGTTGTCTAGCGTACAGATATCACCTTTGCCTAACAAGGTCCTGGCGGCCTCGCAAAGATATTCAATGCTCCTCTGGTGCAGTCAGCGCCGATGCTCGACGGCTGGCGAGGCGAAGCGTCCGCGAAGCGGGTCGACCACCCTTGCGTCCAACGGATAGTGAACCGCTAGACAACGGTTCGCTAACTATTGGCAGATCACCCTGCGTAGACGACGGTCCGTATGTCATTCAACGATGCGTAGGTGGGCTCGCTGGCGATCGTCATGAGGCCTTTGACGACGTGGACTTGAGCCATCCTGACGGTTTGTCTCCATCAGCGATGCTCGGTGTACTGGCCATAGCCGATGTCGCCTGGCCAGGTTTCGCCAATGATCTTGCCGTGGATGGCGTATCTCGTCAGGCGACTTATTGCGTCGTTGATGGGTTTGCCCAGGCCGATGTACTGCTAGGCCTCACGCGGGCGATCCATGCCAGCGGCCCTTGTCTTGGGCGGTACTTCCCCACTGCGTTCTGCGTTGTGGAACTCAGCGGCGAAGTCGGAGCAGATCGAAATGTGTACCAGGACCCGCATGCTGCCGGGCGCCGATCATGACCCTCATGCCTGTCCATCGGCGGATGGAGTCTCGTGAGTTGCTCGTGACCGTCCTGTGGATTCGAGCGCGTCCTGCCATGTCGAAGGCGGTATCTGTGTCATTGACAGAGTGCTGGACTCGGTGATCTCCAGTTCACAATCTGATTCGGCATCGCCAAGAGGTCGTGGCCGTTCACGTCCTAATTTGTCGATCTCGATGAACAACGCCTCGACGATCGTGTGCATCTGCTTCCCCGCGATCTGCGCGTACGTGCGGATGTACTCGAGCTCGGCTGCCAGCGGTTCGGAAGTCGCCGCCGCCGGGACCGCTACGGCCGCGATGCCGTCGGCGGCGTAGGCCGCCGATTTCTGAGCTTGCCGCAGGATGTCGGCGTACTGTTCACGGGCCTGCACGACCAGTTCGCGAGCATAGATTTCGGCCTCGGCCACCGTGGATTCGGCGGTGATCTGGGCTTGGCTGAGCATGTTGACCGCCCGCACATGGATCCCCAGCGCATCATGCTGCGAATCCTCGCGGAGCTGTGCGTTCTCGCGCTGCAAATCCGCTAGTTCGGTGCGTAGCCGTTCGATCGTCGCAGGATCGTCGAATGTCGATTTGTACATCGAAAGCCGGTGCTCGAGTTCCGCGACCTGATGGGCGAGATAGTCGTTGTCGGCCAGGAGCGCCTTCTCATCGCTGAACTCTACTTGCTGGCTCAAACGTTTGTTCATCGAGTTCAGCCGAGAGACCTCGCGGGCGACACGGACCATGTATTCGTCGACATCCCGTTCGTCGTAGCCGCGTCGGCCCAACGCCGACTTCTTGAACCGGGCGTTCTCGATATCACGTGCCTTTATTGCCATGTCGTCACCTCGTGCGCTATCCCCGCTGGAGCCGCGGAGGTCTGCGGCGTGCTGTCGTCTGGGTGGCCGCCATCGAAGTTCTCGAATCGGAGGGCCGAGGCGGGCACCCCCGCGCGTCGCAGTTCACTTGCCGTGTGCGCGACCATCATGGTGGAGCCGCAGATGAGTGCGGTCTCGCCGCGCCAGCGATAGTTTTGTGCGACGACCGTGCCGACTGGTCCGCGTGCACCAGGGTAGGCTGGGTCATCCGAGATGACCGGCGTGTAATCCAACCATGGCCGGGTGCGGGCCAGCTCGCACAAGAAGGTGTGGTCATAGAGGTTCTGCTGGGTCCGGACCCCATGGAACAGATTGACATTCGTAACTTCGCCGGTGTCGCGCCAGCGTTCGTCGAGTTGTTCGATCAGCGCGGTCATCGGAGCGAGGCCGGTACCACCGGCAACTAGCAATAGGTTGCCACGGAAGTCCGTGGGCAGGGCGAATGCGGTGCCGATCGGCGCACCGAGTCGCAACATGTCGCCCACCGCGACCGTCCTGGCCAAAGCGGCGCTGACCTGTCCACCCGCTACGATCTGCACATGTAGGTCGAGAGTTCCGTCCGGACGGGGTGCGTTCGCCGGCGTGTAGTACCGCCACAGCCGAGGACGCAGTGGAGTCTGCACCGCCATGGACTGACCGGCGATATAGGGATATGGCTGGGTTGGGCGGATACGCAGCAGCCCGATGTCTATAGTGCGGCGTTCGGTGGCTATGACTTGCGCGTCCCACCAGGCCGGGGCGCTCTCGTTGTCCTTATCAGCGGCCATGATCATAATTCCCGCGACCGCGTTGTACGCCTCTGCCCAGGTGGCGGCGAGGCCGTCGGTCCAGGACGCCCCGAGGAAGTACTGCAAAGTGGCCAGCAATGACGCGCCGGCCGCGGGGTAGTGGTCGGCGACGACCTGGAACTTGCGGTGGTCGCGGCCGAGTTGCTGAATGAAGGTCGGGTCGGCGCCGATTCGGTCGACGTTGGTGACGATGTGCCCGAGTGCCGCGAAGAATCTGCCACGCTGCGTCGTCATGGACACCGGAAACATCTCGCGGACCTCGGGATGCGCCATGAACAGATGTGAGTAGAAGTACAAGACAGCTTCGTCGCCGACCTTCTGAACGCTCGACCAACTGTCTCTGAGCGCTGGGATATCCATGCCGGGTTGCCAGCTCATTCCGGTGCCCAGACAGCAGTGCAACTGGGGCACCCGAGCTCATCTGCTTCGGTTCCGCGTACCTCGATCACGGCATGAATCTTCCACGATCCGCAGCTCGTGGGTATGGGGCAAATGCCTACGTCACTCGCCTTGCGGATCGAACGACTTCGATTCGCACAGTGCGACCCGCCGAGATTACGCGCTGAGCATGCCGGTCGCCTCCGGCATGTCGGCCGCCGCGCCGATGTCCGAGATTCTGCTGTCATCGACACCACGATGATGAGAGGGGTATCAAAACTCGACTTCGTGCACTGTGGCGTCGGCTCGTACGTCGAGGACCGCCAGGAGGACCATGCGGCACACGGACATGTTCGACAGATGTCCGTGCGGCGTTATCACGGCGTGGGCTGCGGCTCGCCGGCATTCCTGGACGAGATCTACGAATGCCGGTGGAAGTGTCCCGCTTTCGGGCGCCGGTTCGTGGAACACGGTGCCCAGCTCATAACCGAGCGATCCGGCAGCGGCGCGCAGCCTGTCTTCGCTCGACTTACAGCCAAGGTCGCACAGCATGTCATCACGCAAATATCCGTATGCAAGAGGCAATTGGGCAGTCATCGCAAAGATCGGTTCCTGGTCGGTCGGCTGCGAGAGAACAACTCGTCAGCCGAATGGGGTATGTCAACGCGGCGTCGTTGTGCACCCAGAGCGTAGCGATCATCCCTGGCGGGCAACACCTTCGGCGTTATCTCGCTTGTGGGTCGACACCTTCGTCCGTCACAATTTCCAATTCTCGTCGGATGAGTGAGGTTTTCCTATGGGGGAAATGCCTCATCCTCTGTGCACATGACCCACCCCATCTATGAGACCGATCAGTATTGGATTGCGATCGGCTCGGGCACGGCCCGGAAGGGTACGCCAACCGGCGTCGATTGGTATCGCGGTCGATGACCGGCAGTCCAGGAAGCAAGCGCTGGGTTGTTGGCGCGAACCAGCCACTCACCCAGCTGCGTGTTGAAGTCGGCTGGCGAGGTGCATCGGCGGCCGGGCAGGAACGAGGTCTCCAGGAAACCGTTGCAGCGCCCGACCATGCCCTTGAACTCCGGGTCCCGCGGCGGCTCCAGAACAATTCTCGTCCCAAGAGTTCCCGCGAACGCCGCGGCCGGCTCGGTCACTTTCCAGCATTCGTCTGGTGGCGGACGATCCGGTGGGTGATGCACCGTCACCGTTTGGGCTGGAAGGCTATCCGGCGACGGCTCCATACCCAGTCGGGATGGCAGCCGATCGCTTTCGACAGAGTCGAACTGTTCGACCTCGCTGCGGTCTCGGTCGCCCGATGCCGCAATGGGTTCGGCGGGCCGGCCGGGGAAAAAGTGGTCGTTGCGTACGGCCGCTGCTGGTCGGTCGCAGGGCCGAAACGGCACCGACGGGCGCGCGAGACCACCACGATCGAACGCTGGCATGCGGTGCACGAGTTGCTCAACTCCGGTGTCGGGTTGCTCGACTGTTCCCGCCGGTTGGGGCTGGCGTTGAACACTGTGTAGCGGTATGCCTCTGCACCCAAACCGGATTCGCTGCGCCGTCCACATCAGTATCGCCCCGGGTTGTCGATCCCTACCGCGACCATCTGCGGACCCGACGCGCCGCCGAGCCCGGGGTGCCGGTCAGACAGCTCTTCGGGGAGATCAGGCTGAACCTGCTCTACCGCTACGTCAACGAAGGACGCCTGGCCCGTGACCGTGTCGCAGTCTCGGGCCGCACGCTCACCGGCTGGATCATGATCAACCCTGCCGAGCTGACCGAGACCCGCCGCTCTCACCTGCGCGAACTGGTCGGCGCATCCCCGGAAATGACTTGGCTCAACGACCTGGTCGGAGAGTTCGCCTGGATCATGACCGACCGGCGCGGCGGAGACCTGGCCCGCTAAATCGAACAAGCCCGCAGGGCTGGGCTGCCAGAGCTCGAACCGTTCCTGCGCGGCCTGAACCAGGACCACGACGCCGCGGTCGCTGGACTGACCCTGCCCTACAGCAACAGCCCTTGCGAGGGCGTGAACACGAAAAACGAAGCTCCTCGAGAGACAGATGTATGGCCGTGCCGGGTTCCGGCTGCTACGACACCGGATCCTGCTCGGATAGCCATACCCCAAAAGTGCGACAGAGCCGTTGTATCTAGTGTTCCGCGCCTGAAATCCGTTGGCTAATTGTAGGACTCGGCGGTGGCGAGGACGGGGCGGCCGAGATCGGGCCCGGATTTGGTGGTGACCGAGGCTCAGCGTCGGGAGTTGGTGCGGGGTGCGCGGGCGGC